>DATIPW010000001.1:0-3281 GCA_035471605.1 Anaerolineales bacterium
GCCGAGTACACGTTGCACCGTTTTCTCTTTCATTATCAGCCCAAGACGCCTCTTGAGGAACGAATCTTCTTCCTCTTCCACGGCGTGCACCATGCTCAGCCCCAAGTCAAAACCCGGCTGGTGATGCCGCTCCCGGTCAGCATTCCCATGTCCGCCCTGCTGTACGGTTTGATCTATCTCCTGGTTACAGTGCTGCTCCAATCGCCCCAGTGGGTCGGTCCGATCATGTCCGGGTTCCTCGTCGGCTACCTCGCCTACGATCTGACGCACTATGCCACACATCATTGGGCCATGCGTTCCGGCCTGGGGAAATTCCTCAAGCGCCATCACATGCAGCATCACTACAAGGATCCCAAGACCCGGTTTGGCGTCAGCTCGCCCATCTGGGACTTCGTCTTTCGCACCCAGGGAGGCGCCTGAGGCGCTGGGGCCCCAGCCGCCTCTCCCAGGGGCTCAGTTGACCCGGCCCTTGTTTGCTCTTACAATACTTGCACGTATGTACATGCCCGATTCGCGTTTCGCGGGCTTTTTCCGGCCCGATCATGATCCTCCGTTCGGTCTCTTCCACCCGCCCGCGTGACCGAGGTCCATCGAATCGTGCCCTACCGGAGGATTCATAGAATGCCCACACCGATTGTCTCCAAGCGTGCCCCTGCCTACCAGGACGTTCCAGACGAAAAATGGAACGACTGGCGCTGGCAGCTCAGCCACCGCCTGAACTCCGTCGAAGAGGTGGAGCGCGTCGTGCAGCTCACGCCGTCCGAGCGCAAGGCGCTGCAGACCAGCGGCTTGTTCCGCGTCGACGTCACACCCTACTTCATATCCTTGATCGATCCGGACGACCCGAAGGATCCTGTGCGTCTGCAGATCCTTCCGACAGATGCCGAGATCGTGCCCTTCACGGGCATGATGGAGGATTCCCTGGCGGAAGACCGACACAGCCCCGTGCCCGGGTTGGTGCACCGCTACCCGGACCGTGTGCTGATGCTGGTCACCACCCAGTGCGCTTCCTACTGCCGCTACTGCACGCGCTCACGCATTGTGGGCGACCCGGGGCAGACCTTCAGCCGCAAAGAGTTTGAGATGCAGCTGGAGTACCTGCGGCAGACGCCGCAAGTTCGCGACGTGTTGCTCTCAGGCGGCGATCCGCTGGTGCTGGCGCCGAAGATCCTGGAGGAGATCCTGACCCGGCTGCGTGAGATCCCGCATATTGAGATCGTCCGAATCGGGTCGCGCGTGCCGGTCTTCATGCCCATGCGCATCACACCCGAGCTGTGCGACATGCTCGGGCGATTTCACCCCCTGTGGCTCAACATCCACGTGAATCACCCCGTGGAGATCAGCCGGGAATTGGCGGAGGCGTGCGACCGTCTGACGCGTGCCGGCATCCCGCTCGGCAACCAGTCGGTCCTCCTGGCGGGCGTCAACGACTGCGTTCACATCCAGCGCGAGCTGGTGCAGAAACTGACGCGCATTCGGGTGCGGCCCTACTACCTGTACCAGTGCGACCTGGTGGAGGGGGCGGGTCACTTCCGCACCCCGGTATCCAAGGGCATCGAGATCATGGAAGGCCTGCGCGGCCACACCTCCGGCTACGCCGTGCCGCAGTACATTGTGGATGCGCCCGGCGGAGGCGGCAAGATCCCGCTCATGCCCAACTATCTGCTGACCGAGTCGGACCACAAGGTGGTCCTGCGCAACTACGAGGGCTATGTCACGACGTACGAAGAGTCCCTCGAGTACACGCCGCATGATCCCAAGACCTGCTCATTCTGTCGAACCAAGCGTCCCGAGCCGGGTCAGTCCGGATTGACAGGGCTGCTGGAGGGAGAAGGCATGTTCATCAAGCCGATTGGCTTCGATGAGATCCATGATCGCAACGGCATCCAGCACCGGCTGAAGGATGAGCGCAAGTGGCAGCCGCTGGGGATCGGCGCGGGCGAATCCAATCCGAAGTAGGATGGATGCAGGCGGCATTGCGAAGTGGAAGGAGAACCCAATGACCAACAAGACATCGGCCGGCTCACTCCGGGCCCTGGTGCTGCTAGCGCTGGGGACGACCTTTCTCCTGGGTGCCTGCGCACCGGGCATGACGCCGGAGCAGATCCAGGAATTGGTGCAGGAGTCGGTGGCGCAGACCGTTGAGGCCCAAAACCAGATGGGTACGTCGGTGGCGCAGACGGTTGAGGCGATGGCGCCCCCGTCCACCGCAACCCCGCTGCCAACCCTGGCAGTCATCAACCTGCCCACGCTGACGCCTGTCGTTCCGACCGTTACCCCCTTTGTATACACCTCGGGTGGGGGCGGCTCGAAGCCAAAAGCAGCAGAATACGCCTGCAGCTTCACTGAGGTGAAGCCGCGTTACAACGTCTTCAAGCCTGGAGACTACATCGACTTCGTCTGGATCATCACCAACACCGGCACGAAGCAGTGGGCCAGCGGGCTCGACCTTGACTTTGTGAGCGGCACGCACATCAGCCCCTACGTGGGCCAGGAAATGCCCGCGCTGAAGCCCGATGAACGGGTGACGATCTCCTTCGAAGGGAACGCGCCGTACGAGCCCGGCTTCTATCACATGGGCTTTAAGGTGGAGGGAGGGCTATGCTTCCCGTTCACCGACATCGAGGTGATCAAGCCTCCGGGACAGGGCTAGCGGGCCAGGAACCCGAACGCCGGCAGCCGTCGTTTCGCCTGGAAGCTGATTCGACGATGGACGGCGTTGCCGGCCCAGTCCCGGCTCCCTTCCGGGGCCATCGCTTGGGCTGGACAACAAGGGGTCGACGTCCTGCACGCGCGAATGGGCGAGCACTGGCTGCCTGATTGGACGACCGACGCCGGTCAACATGACATAAGCTGGCCGGAAGAGCCAGAAAAAGCGGGGCGACCATGCGGTCGCCCCGCTCGGGTGTAGGGAACGGGCCGTCAAGCCGAGGGTGGTAGGTGCTCGGATGGGCCTTGAGGGGACGGCCTCTTGCGGAACGTCAGGAGCCCGACCGCGATCGGGATCGCGGCGAAGATCAAGCCCACGCACAGCAATGCGAAGGCGGTCGTCGCTTCCAAAGGGCCGGTGTTGCGAACTCCCTGCCACTCGGTGCTGACCGGTGTACCCGCCGCGGCCAGGGCGCCCAGAACGCAAAGAAACAGGCCCGGGCAACCGCACAAGAGCACGGAGCCGACGGTGGCAATGATCGCTTTGGTTTGGCTGCTCATCATCCCTTCTCCCTGATAACTCAATCGGATGGCTATGCTATTGCAGGTGCTTCCTGTTCTCAGCTCAGCCT
>DATIPW010000002.1:0-2186 GCA_035471605.1 Anaerolineales bacterium
AATTTCTAGACAAGATTCATATGGCATGATAGACTCCGGCAGCTCACTACCGGCGTGGCGCCCGTCGCCACGCCTTTTCCTGCGCATGGCGGCGCTCTGTGAAACGCGGTGCCGGCACGCGCCGAGTGTGGATGGATGGACATTCTCCTTACTGGCTCGGTGGCCTTCGACTATCTGATGACCTTCCCGGGATTGTTCTCCGAACAGATCCTGCCTGAGCGACTCAGTTCCATCAGCCTATCCTTTCTGGTCGACTCCATGGCAAAGGCCCGCGGCGGCGTTGCCCCCAACATCGCCTACAACATGGCGCTGCTCGGCGAAAGACCGCGCGTGATGGCCACTGTCGGTGAGGACTTCTCAGAATACGGCGCTTGGCTTCAGTCCAAGGGTATTGACACCAGCCTGATCCAGACCATTCCCGGTGAGTTCACGGCCTCGTTCTTTGCCACCACCGACCGTGCCTCGGCTCAGATCGCATCCTTCTACCCGGGCGCCATGGGGCACTCGGCGCGGCAATCCCTCAAGGACATTCCCCACCGGCCGGACTTGGTGGTCGTATCACCCAGTGCCCCCGATGCCATGATGAAGTTTCCGGCTGAGTGTCGAGAGCTTGGGATTCCCTATCTGTATGACCCCAGTCAGCAGGTGCTCCGGCTCGAAGGTGCCGAAATGGCGCGTGACATGGATGGTGCCGCCTTTCTCTTCTGCAACGAATATGAGTTCGGGCTGATCTCCAAGAAGACCGGCTGGGATCTTCCGCAGATCCTCAAGCATGTGCACATCCTGGTTGTGACGCGTGGCAAGAACGGCGCCAATCTGTACACCGGCGGGCAGGACGTATTCATCCCCACCGTCCCTGAACGCGAGATCGTCGACCCCACCGGCGTGGGGGACGCTTTTCGGGGCGGGTTCCTCGCCGGCTACAGCCACGATTGGGACTGGAAACTGTGCGGCGAGGTGGGAGCGCTGGCCGCTGTATACTGTCTTGAGTCCCGTGGTCCACAGAGCCATTCCTTCACTCGATCTGAGTTTGTGCAGCGGTTCAGGCGCCATTTTGATGATCAGGGCGTGCTGGATCAAATTCTGAAGTAGCCAGCCGGCGGGCAGCGAAAGGACGCGAATCATATGAGCGACAAGTACGACATCAAGGACATCAATCAGGCGGAGGGCGGGCGCCGCCGGATCGATTGGGCCGAGCGGGAAATGCCGGTCCTGCGCCAGATCCGCGAACGTTTCACCCGCGAGAAGCCCCTCAAGGGGGTGCGGCTTTCGGCATGTCTGCATGTGACCACGGAGACCGCCAACCTGGCCCGCACGCTGCATGATGGCGGGGCCGACTTGGTCCTGACGGCCTCCAATCCGCTCTCGACGCAGGACGATGTGGCGGCTGCTTTGGTCAATATCTATGAGATCCCGACTTTTGCGGTCAAGGGCGAGGACAATGCCACCTACTACAGACATATTGGCGCCGCCCTGGATCACAAGCCTCACATGACCATGGACGATGGCGCCGATCTCGTCTCAACCATCCACAAGGACAGGCGGGAGCTTCTGCCCGAGATCCTTGGGGGCACCGAGGAAACCACCACGGGTGTCATCCGCCTGCGCGCCATGGCGGCTGACAAGATGCTGGCGTTTCCCGTGATCGCCGTCAACGACGCCATGACCAAGCATTTCTTTGACAACCGCTATGGAACGGGTCAATCCACGGTCGACGGCATCGTGCGCGCCACCAATGTCCTGCTGGCGGGAAAGAGGTTCGTGGTGGCCGGCTACGGTTGGTGTGGACGGGGCCTGGCCTCCGGTGCCCGGGGAATGGGCGCCCACGTGATCGTCACCGAAGTGGATCCGCTGAAGGCTTTGGAAGCCTCCATGGACGGATATGAGGTCATGCCCATGCAAGACGCCGCCAGGATCGGCGACATCTTCTGCACCGTGACCGGGGACATCAATGTCCTTGACCGTCACCACTTTGAACTCATGAAGGATGGCGCCATCGTGGCCAACTCGGGCCACTTCAACGTCGAGATCAACATTCCCGCCCTCGAGAAGATGTCCACCGGGAAGCCAAATCGGGTGCGCCCCTTTGTCGACCAGTACACCACGAAAGATGGCCGCAAGATCAACCTCCTGGGGGAGGGCCGCCTCATAAACTTGGCTGCGGCCGAAGGCCATCCGGCTTCCGT
>DATIPW010000003.1:0-3613 GCA_035471605.1 Anaerolineales bacterium
CCGGAAGCCGATGATCAGGGCGCAGGCGAGGGCGGACAAGGCCACGATGCCGTTGGAATACACCAGCCGGCTGCCCCGAAAGGCAAGCTGCCGCGGCAGGAAGCCGTCCGCTCCGATCAGGGCGCCCAGTCTTGGGAAGTCGGCAAAGGCTGTGTTGGCCGCCATGATCAGAATGATGGTCGTTGCCCAAATAGTGACCAGGTAGATGAGCTCGCGGCCGCCGAAGATCGTCCGGGAAAGCTGCGAAATGACCGTCTCCTGCTCCGAGAAGACCGGGCCTATTCTGCCAGCCAGGAACGAGACCCCTAGGAACATGACTGCGAGGATCGACGACATCCAGATCAAGGTCATGCCGGCATTGCGACTGCGCGGTTCTTTGAAGGCAGTGATTCCATTGGAGATGGCTTCGACGCCCGTCAGTGCGGTTGTGCCATTGGCAAATGCGTGCAACAGCAGAAACGGGGTGATGGCGGTTAGACTGGCAGCAACGTGGGCCTCCGGCGGATCCACCACAGGTCCAAGCGCTCCCGTCGCGTACTGGAACAGCCCCGCACCGACATTCAGGAGCATCATCGCAATAAAGAGGTAGGCGGGCAGGGCGAAGAAGGCCCCAGATTCCTTTACTCCGCGCAGATTGACCAGCATGATGAACAGGACCGCGACGACTGCCATCCACACCCGGTACTCGAACAGGATCGGATAGGCGGAGACGACCTGGGCGATCCCGGAGGACACGGAGACTGCCACGGTCAGCACATAGTCCGTCAGGAGCGCCGCGCCGGCGATCGTGGCGGGCAGCTCGCCGAGATTGTCACGGGCCACAATGTAGGAACCGCCGCCTCCAGGATAGGCGTGGATCGTCTGCTCGTAGGAAAGCGTCACGATCGCCAGCAAGACCACAATCGCCATCGAGATTGGAAAGACGAAGCCAAAGGCGAGGGTCCCCACAGCCGCCAACACCCCGAGGATTTCCTGGGTGGCATAGGCCGTGGAGGAGAGCGCATCCGAGGCGAAGACCGCCAGGCCGATCGCCTTGCCAATGGTTTGGTGTGGCGCGTCAGCTGTCTCGAGCGGGCGGCCGATGAGATAATGGCTCAGGGCACGCGGCGGCTTATAGTCGCTGGTGCGGTGCATCACCTCAATGTGCCGGGGGTCACTAGATTCCGTCATGTGCGCTTTCGGTGGCACTTCGCTGTTCGGCGGGCAGGCAAAAAGACAACCCCGGAGACCGAGGCTGCGGCAAGTTGCGGCCTACGCTTCTCAGGGGCGTGAACCGCCGGACCAGAGAACCCTTGTGAGGAGCCCGCTCAAGCGGGCATCGCTGACCATTCAGACCTCTCGCAGAGGCGAGGGCAGGGATTATACCGCTTTCGGCCCTGGGGCAGATCCAAGACTGCTGCCCCGGCGGCCTTCAAAGATCAATCCACCGTTTCCAGCCGTCGCATCACAGCCAGCAGGATGATCGAGACGGTGATCAACACCACCGCCAGTGCCAGCGCGACACCCAGGTTGCGCTCCAAGCCCAGGAAGATGGCCATGGGCATGGTTTGGGTGACACCTTCCAGGTTACCCGCGAACAGGATCGTGGCGCCGAATTCGCCCAGGGCGCGCGTCCACGTCAGAATGGCTCCGCTGGCCAACAGTCGGCCGGCGATGGGCACCATCACCTCGCGGAAGAGCTGCCACATGTTGGCACCCTCCACGTGCGCCGCCTCGATCAACTCAGACGGCACGTGGGCAAACCCCACGCGCGCCGAACGGACGTACAGCGGCGCGGCAACGAAGATCTGAGCCAGCACGACCGCGCTGCTGGTGAAGGGCAGGCTCAGCCCCAGGGCACCCAGCGCGGGCCCCAGCAGCCCGTGGCGTCCAAAGGCGATCAGCAAGGCCAGGCCCGCGACAGAGGGCGGAAGCACGATCGGCAGATCCAGGACAAGTTCGATCCAGGCACGACGCGGGGAGGTTGAGCGCGCCAGCACATACGCCAGCGGCGTTCCCAGCACGACCGTAATCAGGGTCGTGACAGTGCTGGTCGCAAGGCTCAGGCTCAGAGCCTGGAACGCCTGCCGCGAGAGAGCGCTGGCCAGGAAGTCCGAGCTGAATGAGCGCAGCAGCAGCGCCGCCAGAGGCACAGCGAACACGGCAAACAGCAGCGCACTTGGGACCCAAAGCAGCCAGCGCGGGTAGGTCTCGTCCCACAGGCTGTTGATCAGGCTTCGAGGCTCATCAGTGATCATGGCTACCGGAGTTTCCGCTATTGAGGCGGGGAAAAGCCCCACCTGCTCAGAATCGCTTGTCCACTGGCAGAGAGGGTGTAGGCCACGAATTCCGCCGCGATGCCAGGATCAGCCGAGCCAGATAGCACGGCCACCGGATAGCGAGCGACCGAATTGAGCTCCGGGGGGATCTGGATCGTCAAGAGATCCGGCGCAGCGGCCACATCGGAGGCATACGCAATCCCTGCATCGGCCTCGCCCAACTGCACCTTGGCCACCACCTGTTTGACATTGCTCTCGTTGGAGACCACGTTTCTCATCACGCCGCTCGCAAAGTCCGCCCCAAAGCGGGCGTTCATCTTCGCCAGCGCCTGCCGCGCGTACCTGCCAGCCGGGACTTCTTCTGCGGCGAGCACCAATTTGATGGGCTGGCCGGACAACTGCTGCAGGCGCTCCAGCCCTGCCGGATTGGAAGCTGGCAGGATCACGACCAGGTGGTTCGACAGCAAGATCTGCGGAGCGCCTGGTTCCACCATCCCGTCCGCGACCAGCGCATCCATGGAGGCAGTGTCGGCGGATACGAATACGTCCGCCGCCGCGCCGGCCTGGAGCTGCGCGCGCAAGGTCTGGGAGCCAGCAAGACTCAAGATCACCTTCACGCGGGGATGCCCCTGCTCAAACGCATTCGCGATTTCGGTGAACGCCTCAGTCAGCGAGGAAGCGGCAAAGACCGTGACGGAGCGGGGCTCCTCGGATGATGACCCCGAGGGGGGACGGCAGGCCGCCAGCGGCATGGCGATCAGCGCCAGGAGAATCAACGCTGGCCTCAACGCGCAGCCTCGGTATCGATTTGGAACTTCACGCGGATTTCTTGCATCCACCTTCGCACCAGTTGCATCTGCCGCAACCGCAGGTCAAGACTCGTGCGGTTGAAGGTCTGTTCCTCGGGCACCTGATCCATCAGGATCTGTAGCCGCCGGACCGTACGCGCGATCTCCCGGCTTTGCGCGATGTAAATCTGCCCCACCTTCTTCGGCGTCAAGCGGCTCGCGAAGTAGAGCCGCGTCAGGAACTCCAGTCGAACCCGGCGGGCTCCCGCGCCGGCCGCGCCCAGAAGCCACTGCCGGAAGCGCCGCCGCCCCTGGGGCGTAACGCGCAGGACTTGCCGCCGGCGGAGTTTTGCCTTCTCTCCCCGCCGAACTGCAACGTCTCCGCGTTCGCCGAGGCGCTTCAGCACCGAGTAAGCTTGACTTTGACTGACATGCCAGATGCTGCCCAGCTCCGCCGTCAGTCGCTGGTGCAGGTCATAGCCATGGCTGGGCCCCAACATCAGCAATCCCAGCAGGGCATATTCCGGAGAGACTGGCCCCTTAGCATGAGGGCGCCGGCTGCCGACA
>DATIPW010000004.1:0-2020 GCA_035471605.1 Anaerolineales bacterium
TACCCTGTTGCCGGGGCAAGCGCGGTGGCGCTGCTCTTTGCCGTATACGGCTTCGTTCGGGGCGAAGAGACTGCCATCACCACTGTCCCCCCGCAAGTGGCCACAGTGGCCGTGTTTGTGCCCCAGACACCCACGCCCATGCCGCCCACCCCGACTGCCGTGCCGCCTCCGACCTCTGGCCCAGCCTCCGAGGTGCCGGGCGCTCCGGTTGCCACCGTGTCATGGGCGCAGGTTGGCCCCATCTTCGCCGGCCGTTGCGCCCTGTGTCACGGAGCAGCCTTGGCCAGCGGGGGTCTGGCTTTGGATACCTTCGGGGCTGCACTGAAAGGCGGCCAGGGCGGGCCGGTGATCCTCCCTGGGAATCCGGGTGAAAGTGTTTTGATGCAAATGCAGTCGAGCGGCGGGCATCCCGGCCAGCTTTCGGCCGAGGAGCTCTCCATCCTAGGTGCCTGGATCGAGGCAGGCGCAGTTGAGAAGTGAAGGCAGCACACATTGGAGGAATAGGATGAAAGAAATGTCTCAACCCTCGCCTGGTCGCCGTGATTTCATGCGAGCCGCGGTTTTCGGGATCGGCGGACTCATCACGGCTGCCCTCGGGCTTCCGGCAGTGGCCTATATCGTCGGACCGGCCTTGAAGAAGGCTTCGGACCTGTGGATCCGCTTGGGTGCCATCAGTAAGGTGGAGCTGGACAACCCGACGCTTTTCAAGACGACCGTCGAGACGGAAACAGGCTGGATCAACACGGAGGAGGAGATTTCTGCCTATGTGTTGACAACCAACGGCCAGGACTTTGAGGTGCTGTCCAACGTCTGCACCCACCTGGGGTGCCGCGTGCGTTGGATTGCTGAAGACGACCGGTTCTACTGCCCTTGTCACAATGCTGTTTTCGCACGGGACGGCTCCGTGGTTTCCGGACCTCCCCCGCGGCCCCTGGACCGCTTCGCGAGCAAGGTCGAAGACGGCATCCTTTACATCAGGCGAGGCTGACATGATGACCAGATTCGCAGATTGGATGGACGAACGCTTCGCGTGGCGCACGGCCTGGGAGGCAATCTTCCTCAGGAAGGTGCCGCATGTCAACTGGCTCTACACGCTCGGCAGCGCCACCCTGTTTGTCGCCATCATGCAGGGCGTGACGGGGATACTCCTGACGCTGTACTACGTTCCGACGCCGGATCATGCCTATGACAGCGTGGTCTACATCACGACGCAACTGCCGGCCGGCTGGCTGATTCGTGGATTGCATCACTGGGGCGCCAGCGCTCTCGTCGTGTTGGTGGTCCTGCACATGCTGCGCGTCTTCTTCTACGGCGCCTACAAGTACCCCCGTGAGGCGACCTGGATCACAGGCGTGCTGCTGCTCCTCATCGTCTTGGGATTCGGTTTTACCGGCTACCTGCTGCCGTGGGATCAGAAGGCCTATTGGGCAACGGTTGTCGGAACCCGCATCGCGGGTGTGGCGCCGTTTGTCGGTGACTATATTCTGAGAATCGCGCGTGGGGGCCCCGAGCTCTCGGCTGTGACGCTGGCTCGTTTCTTCGGGACGCACGTGTGGGTGTTGCCTTCGGCGCTCGGAGTCTTGCTGTTGTCCCACTTGTACCTGGTGGTGCTTGTGGGCATTTCCTCCATGCCCGAAAGGAAGGAGCAGCAATGAACGAGAAGGAGAGGAAGGACTATCTCGAGCGCTATAAGAAGGAAAAGGAACGCGGGGTTCACTTTTTTCCGGACATCCTGTTCAAGGATGCGGTGGCCTCGCTGGTGGTGTTTGGGATTCTGATCGCGCTGGCGTATTTTCTCGGAGTGCCGATGGAGGCCCGGGCGGATCCCAACGACGCCTCCTACACTCCCCGGCCGGAGTGGTATTTTCTGTTCCTGTTCCAGCTGCTGAAGTACTTCCCGGGCCAGATTGAATTCGTTGGCGCCATGCTGCTTCCGGGTTTGTTCGTACTGCTGCTCCTGGCGCTGCCGTTCATTGACAGGAGCTCCAAGCGTCACTTCTTGAACCGCCCGCTCGCGAGC
>DATIPW010000005.1:0-1689 GCA_035471605.1 Anaerolineales bacterium
GGCTCGTCCGCCAGCACCACGCTCGGCCGCATGGCCAGGGCGCGTGCCACGGCCACCCGCTGCTGTTGACCGCCGCTCAGCTGGTCCGGCCGGTGCCGCTCGCGATCGGTCAGGGCCACCGCCTCCAGCAGCTCGTCCACCCGGGCCCGGCGGTCCGCCGCCCGGACGTTGTTCAGCAGCAGCGGCATCTCGATGTTCTCGTAGGCGGTCAGGGTCGGGATCAGGGCGAAGAACTGGAAGATGAACCCGATCGATCCCTTGCGCAGGTCGGCCCGGGCATCCCGGCTCAGTCCGGTGGCATCCTTGCCATTGATCAGCACGCGTCCGCTGGTGGGCTGATCCAGCAGGCCCATCAGCTGCAGCAGCGTGGTCTTGCCTGAGCCGGAGGGCCCCACCAGGGCGGTGAACTCGCCATTATGGATCGAGAGGTCCACGCCGCGCAGGGCGTGCGTCTGCACCTCTCCGATCCGGAAGGTCCGGGTCGCCTCAACCACCTGTGTGACTTCCATTCATTCTCCTGGGTAGGTCATTCCTGGGATGCCGCGCCCCTCGGTTGCGTCCGCCTCTTCACTCCGCATGCAGGGCCTCGATCGGTTCCAGGCGCGCCGCCAGCATGGCCGGATAGAGCGCTGCCACCAGCGTCACGACATAGGTCAGCACCCCCAGCTGGATCATGTTGTCGACCGTCAGGTAGGCATGGATCGTATCTCCGAGCAGGATGCCCGAGATTCCGAAGCCGACGATGTTGAAACCCACCGTGGCGAAGTACCACACCACCAGCGCGCCCAGCGCCAGGCCGCCGATGACCCCGCCCGTGGCCAGCAGCGCCGCCTCCGCCAGGAATTGCAGCAGGATGCCGCGGCGCTTCATGCCGATCGCCGCCAGCACACCGATCTCGCGCGTGCGCTCGAAGACCGCCATCACCAGCGTGTTGGTGACCACGGTGCTGGTTATGCCCAGCACGATCAGGTACAGCACCACAAAGTAGCCGCCGGCGAAATCCTCGAACTGCACGATCAGCTCGTTCATCTCGCGCCAGGTGAGCACCTTGTAGCCCGGTGTGCGCAGCGCGGCCGCCACCGCCTCCGCCTGATCGCGATCCTCCAGGTAGAGCAGGATGGTGCTGGCGTGATCCTGCGCGCCGGTGAAGGCCTGGGCCTTGGACAACGGCAGGAACAGCGTGTTCTCGTCGTAGCTCGAGGTCTGCGTCGAATACACGCCGCGGATCGTGAAGGGCTGCTCCACCACGCTCCCGTCCGCCCGGTTGACCAGCAGATTGACCTCATCGCCGACGTCCATCTTGAGCTTGCTGGCCAGCGGCATCCCGATCAGCACGCCGGCGCGGTCACCGGCTTGCAGGAATTCGCCGCGCAGCAGACCCTGGCGAAAGCGCGCAATGGCCGCCGAGTCGGGATCAATCCCGATCACCTGCACGCCGCGGGATTGCTCGCCGAGCGTGATGATGCCGCTGGCGAACAGCCTGGGTGTGGCCAGCGTCACCTGGGGGATTTCCTGCAGCTGCTCGACCAGCTGCTGCGGGTCTGACACCAGGTTCTTCCAGTCCAGGCTGACCTTCTCCTCCTCGTAGGTTTCGGCGCGCACCTGCACATGTGCCGACTGCAGCTGGATGGTGTTCTCCATGGCGCCGCGCATCTCACCGGCCACGAAGGAGGCCATGAGCAGCAGCAG
>DATIPW010000006.1:0-2463 GCA_035471605.1 Anaerolineales bacterium
GCCTATGGCTGCTGACCAGCTGGCAGTCCGCCCGAAAGGGCACGCTGCTCTTTTTCGTCGGAGGCCTCTTCTGGCTTCCAGTCTTGGGTACGCTGTTCGTCGGCCAGTACGCGCTTCCCGTCCTGGTTGGCGCGGCGCTGATGATCCGTGCGCTCAGCCGGGAGAATCCGCTGCTGGTGGGTCTGGCAGGTGCTCTGCTCACCTTCAAGCCTCACCTGGGTATCGTGGTGTTGATTCTGGTTGCGATCTGGCTGGCCAGGCGCGGAGATGCCTTCGGGCGCCATGCTCTGCTGGCCATGATGACCACCGGTTTGATTCTGTTCGGCACCGGATTTCTGGCTTCCCCGGTTTGGCCCGCAGACTACTATCGGTCGCTGCTTGAATTCCGGGAGGTAGAGGGCGTGGCGGCGTGCACTCAGTGCATCAGCCTGGCGGTAGACGCGGCCCGGGCCGTCGGCAGGGTTGACCAGGCAATGATCATCTCGGCCGTGGGCGGTGCGCTGCTGGTGGGGTGGCTCC
Organism: Anaerolineales bacterium; assembly: GCA_035471605.1. Lineage (GTDB taxonomy): Bacteria > Chloroflexota > Anaerolineae > Anaerolineales > Villigracilaceae > Fen-1038. The sequence continues at coordinate 520 of DATIPW010000006.1, forward strand.
TGGTGAGGCGACGGCAGCTGCCCGCGGCCCCTTCCAGCTTGGTGGCAGGAGCCCTGCTGGTCACTCTGATGCTGAGTCCCTATTTGCTGAACTACGATTACCTGCTTCTTCTCGTGCCCTTCATCCTTCTTGCCCGCAAGAAGCGAACCCGCCCAGAGTGGCTTGCGCTGGCGTTGGCCTACGTCCTTCCGCCGTTCAGTCTGGGGCTGTGGGGAACTGCGGGAAACCCCGCGCTGATCCTATCAGCGGGGATACTTCTGGCCGTTGGCCAGGCGGAGTTCTGGCCAACGCATTCGAGCCGCGCTGCGCCCGCCTGACTTGACGATTCGTCTCGCGGCGCATAGAATCGGGCATAACTGAATACGGCCAAACGCGGCGAAGCCGGTGCGATTCCGGCACTGTCCCGCAACTGTGAGTTTGGTGCGCCTCTGACGGCGCCTCCAGCCAAACGAGTCAGGTCGCCCGCGCCGGCCGGTTCACCACCCTCCCGCGGCCAGGAGGTGGAGGACGACCCGCTTCGGCGAAATGCCTCTCCAGCCTCCCCAGCCAACAACTGGGGATTTCGTTTTTCACGGGTTCGGCGCAGGCCTGGCCGCCTGAAAGGACACAATGCTACGAAAGGTCGCACTTTTCTGTCTTGCCACATCCGTGATGCTGGGCGCCTGCAGCCCACCACTCGCATCCCCTCCAACGTTCTCCGTGCCCGCCAGCCAGCCGGAAGCTGTGGACACCGATCAACCGGGAACAGGAGATCAGCCCGCGGCGCGCATTGTCTCGCTCGCCCCTTCCAATACGGAGATTCTGTTCGCGGTGGGCGCGGGTTCGCAGCTGGTCGGTCGCGACTCGTTTTCAGACTACCCCCCTGAGGCACTGGGAGTGGCCGATGTGGGCGGCGGCTTCATGGTCCTCAACATGGAAGTGATCGTCTCGGAGCGGCCGGATATCATCCTGGCCTCACCTCTCACGCCGCCTGAGCAACTTGCGGATCTCGAGCAGGTGGGCCTGAATGTGCAGGTTGTTCCGAATCCGAGGACCTTTGAAGAGCTGTATTCCAACCTCGAATGGGTCGCCCAACTCACAGGACACGAAGCACAGGGCGCCGCCCTCATTGCTGCATTGCGGGGCCGCGTGGAAGCGGTCACTTCGAAAGTGGCCGGCGCAGCGCGCAGCCCCCTGGTCTACTATGAGCTGGATGCCACCGATCCAAACGCGCCCTACACCTCCGGGCCGGGGACTTTCGTCCAACTCTTGATCGAATCGGCCGGCGGCGTGAACTTCGGAGCCCAGATGGACTCGGAGTGGGTGCAGGTCAGCGTGGAATCGCTGCTGGCCCGGCAACCGGATATGATCATCCTGGGCGACTACACCTATGGCGGCGTGACTCCGGATCAGGTCCGAGCGCGGGCCGGATGGGATGCGCTCAGCGCGGTCCAGCAGGATCAAATGTATACCTTCGACGACAACCTCGTAAGCCGGCCGGGGCCACGCTTGGTTGACGGCCTCGAAGCCATGGCCAGGTTGCTGCATCCGGATCTTGCGTGGTGAGATCGTCGTGAGCTTTCTTGCGGCTTCCCGCGCGGCAGACAGTCCATGAGCATGCCACTTGGCCGGGCACTGGCATGGAGCCTCCTTGTGCTGGCGGGGGCGCTGGTCCTGAGCGTGGCCGTCGGCCCCGTGAACATTCCCTTGGGGGTGATGTGGACGGTCATCGCTGCGAAAGTGGGTTCGTCGCTGCTGACAATCGAGGGTGGGGCCACCTTCGCAACCATCCTGCTCGACATTCGCCTGCCACACGCCATATTGCTGCTGCTCACCGGCGCGGCCTTGGCAGGAAGCGGCGCGGGCTATCAGGCCCTGTTCCGCAACCCGCTGGCCGATCCGTATCTTATCGGCGTGGCTTCCGGCGCTGGGCTGGGCGCCGTCCTGGCAATGAGCATCCGTTGG
>DATIPW010000007.1:0-33583 GCA_035471605.1 Anaerolineales bacterium
GCGCGTCTCTCAGGTCAGTTCCACGCCGCGCGAGTTGAAGTACTCCTGGAAAATCCTGAACTTGCCCGTCTGATGCAAGAAGCCTACCACCAGTGCCATGACCAGCACTGTGCCCAGATTCCCAAGAAACTGATCTCGAATCACTGCGAAGTACGACAGTGCCATGGAGGCATTGTTCATGGCGATGTGGGCGATGGAGACAACGAAGATACTCTTGCTCCGGACGTATACATAGGCCAGATAGATGAACGTGAGGACGGAACCGACGGCAAGCACAGCCCCATCCAGCAGAGCCCGTGGGAGCGGCTGCGGATCCTGGGATTGGGGAATGATCAGCATCAGGGGTAAGTGCCACGCAAACCAGATCAGACCCCCGATGACAAAGCCTGCCCACGGTCGGATGCGGTACAAGAGCGGAAACATCAGGCCGCGATGACCCAGCTCTTCGCCCAGTCCTGTGAGCACGCCAGGGAAGATGTTGAAGATCGTCAAGCCCCCGAAGAAATAGATCAGCAACATGGTCTGCGGCGTAACGCCGGGTGGCAGGGAGGCAGTCATGTCCTGGCCCGCATCGGCGAACTGCTGGGCCAGCCTGGTCAGGAATATTTGTCCAGTGGGATCCCAGGTGATTGCCCCCAGAAGCGTGTAGGATACGAAGAAGAGCGCCACTATGCCAAGGGAGAGGAGCCAATATCCCACGTAGTCTGCCGCTCGGCCGAACCTCAGATTTGCATCGCGAAACCTTGGCTTGTGGAAGAACGCCCGCGAGATGATTGCTGCCAGGGCGGGCGTGAGCATGTAGACCTGCGCGAGATAGGCCCCCTGCCGGCCAAGCGCCCGCGATCCTGCGACTACGCAGGCGCACAGCGCCAGCAGTATGAGTAGGTAGATGACGAGGATTCTGTTCTGCATGCTGCTGCCTGCTCTTATGGACGGGGAGCTGCCGCCGCCATCCGCCGGAAATCGACCCGGCTTTCTCCGATTGTATCGCTTCCCGGTACGAGCGATTCCTGGCCGAGCCTCCACCTCAGGGAAGCGCCCAGCGCGCACCGGGTAGCCATGATATATTCTTTTTTTGTCGACAGATTGCAGGCGCTGAAGGACGGCGGATGCCGCTATGCCCGGCAAGTCACCACGCCACAGTCGCAAAGCAGGACGCAGAGAATCGGCCGCGCGAACCGATAGTGGCCTCATACAACTGCGCTCAGTAGTCAAGACCTATAGTGGCGCGGCTGGCACCTTCACGGCACTACGCGGAATCGACCTGCGAATTCGCGCCGGGGCGTTCGTTTCCATCGTGGGTAAATCCGGCAGTGGCAAGTCCACTCTGATCAACTTGATCACAGGCATTGACCGGCCGACCTCCGGCCAGGTCCTGGTGCAAGGCGTCCCCGTGCAAGAGCTGACGGAGGAGCAAATCGCTCTTTGGCGCGGCCGGTCCATCGGGGTGATTTTCCAGTTCTTTCAGCTGCTGCCCACGCTTACGGCCGTCGAGAACGTGCTGCTGGCCATGGACTACGGGGGGCGATTCCCCATGCGAGAGCGACCGGATCGCGCCATGGCTCTTCTGGAGCTCGTTGGTATGGGCCCGTTGGCGCATCATGTGCCGCACGCCATGTCCGGCGGGGAGCAACAGTGTGTGGCTATTGCCAGGGCACTGGCCAACGACCCGATTCTGCTGGCCGCCGACGAACCGACGGGAAATCTGGACACCAGGTCTGCAGAGACGATTATGCGGCTGTTTGAATCACTGGCCGACTCGGGCAAGACGATCCTGATGGTGACGCACGATCGAGAGTTGGCCCTTCGTACTCATCGAACCATCCGGCTGGCCGACGGAAGAATAGACGATGAAGTCCTCAACCGCTAGAACGGGAGCCCGTCGCGCTCGGGTCGTCATCGACCTTCGCCGCGTTGTGAAGATATACAGCCGTCTGGGCGGCCCCGTAACCGCCCTCAATGGAATTGACCTGCGCGTTGCCCAGGGTGAATTCCTGGTGATCTCGGGAAGGTCGGGCAGTGGCAAGACCACTCTGGTGAACTGCGTGACTGGCCTGGACCGCTGCACCTCTGGCCAGATCCGCGTCGGCGGCAGTCGGATTCACAGCCTCAGTCCCGAACAGGCCTCGCGCTGGCGTCGTCGCAACGTGGGAGTGGTCTTCCAGTCGTTTGAACTCCTTCCCACCCTGACGGCTCTCGAAAACGTGATGCTGCCCATGGATTTTGCCGGCGCTTTCGCGCCGCCCGAGCAAAGGCGGCGAGCCTTCGAACTCCTGCAGGCCATGCAGATTGCGGATCACGCTCGAAAGGTGCCGGCGGCCCTATCCGGGGGTCAGCAGCAAAGGTTGGCCATTGCCCGGGCCCTGGCCAACGATCCACCACTGCTGATCGCCGATGAACCCACCGGAAGTCTGGATTCAGTCACGGCCGAGGCGGTGTTGCAGGTCTTTGATGGCCTGGTCGATCGCGGCAAGACGGTTCTCATGGTCACGCACGACAAGGACGTGGCAGCCCACGGATCGCGAATTCTGGTGCTATCAGACGGAGAGATCATCGAACCCGGGAAGCAGAGGCGGCGTGCTTAGGGCTCGGTGGAACAAGGTGTTCCACGATGTCCTGGGCAGCAAGACGCGCACGCTGCTCATCGTGCTTTCGATGGCCGTGGGGCTTTTCGCCGTGGGCATCATTCTCAGCGCCAGAGCCATCCTTTCGGAAGGATTGGCACGCAGCTTCGCAGCCATCGATCCCTCGAGTGGAATGGTCCGGACGCTGCAGCTCTTCGACGAGGGCTTCGTACGATCGGTTCGGGCCATGCCGGGAGTCGCCAAGGCGGATGCGCGACGTGCCATTACCGCCCGCGTCCAGGTGGCACCTGACAAGTGGAAGAACATCACGCTGTTTGCCGTGGAAGACTACGAGGATATCCGTGTCAACCGGATCAGACCACAGTCGGGGCCGTGGCCTCCCCCGGAGCATGAGCTCCTGGTGGAGCGCGCCGCCTTGGGCGTGCTTGAATCACAAGTGGGCGATGTCCTGCTCGTCAAGCTGCCCGATGACACCCAGCGGCCCATGCGCATCGCTGGCACGGCCTATGATCCCGCGCAGATGCCGGCACAGATCGACGGTACTCCGTATGCCTACATCACCGTTGACACGCTGGATTGGCTCGGCCAGCCGTACGGTTTCAACGAACTGCATGTGATCTCCACCAATGCCTGGGACAAATCCTGGGCTGAAAAAGTGGTGAATCGCGTCAAGACCAAGGCGGAAAACTCGGGCTACACGATTCCCCTCAGCATGACGGCAGACCCCGGGCAGCTTCCGATGGATGACGTGCTCCAAGGCATTCTGCTCTTGATGGGTGTGCTGGGGGTGATGTCACTCTTCTTGAGTGCGTTCCTGGTCATCAACACGGTCACTGCCCTGTTGGCCCAGCAGAGGCGGCAGATCGGCTTGATGAAGGCCATCGGCGGCAGCAGTGCCCAGATCCTCGGCATGTACTTGGTGATGGTCTTGTCCTATGGGCTGATGGCCCTGCTGGCAGCCATTCCGCTGGGTCTATGGGGCGCGGAGGCCCTCAGCCGCAATCTTGCCTCGTTCTTCAACTTTGACCTGGGCGCCGCAGAGATCAACGTCCCGGCGATATTGGTGCAGGTGGTGATTGGCCTTGCGCTGCCCGTGCTGGCCTCCCTGGCCCCGTTTCTCTCCAGCCTGCGGATCAGCGCCAGCGAGGCCATGAGCACGGATTCGGGGGGCAGGCGTCAATTCGGGGTCCACTGGATCGGGTGGGTGGTCTCTGGCTCCAACCTCTGGCTCATGCGGCACCTTGCGCTAAGGCCCGCGTTGCTTTCCCTAAGGAACATCTTCCGGAATCAGGGCCGACTTGCGCTGACCCTCGTGACCCTGACGCTCGGATCAGCCACGTTCCTGAGCGTCTTCAATGTTCGGGCATCTCTGACCCAGACCGTTGACGACATGGTGGCCTGGTTCAACACCGATCTCCTGATCACGCTTGACCGCTCGTACCGCGCCGAGCGCATCCGGCAGGAGGCACTGAGGATCCCCGGGGTCACAGGCACGGATATCTGGCTGCAGACCTCCACGCGTATGGTAAGGCCCGATGGCAGCGAGGGCAGCATGATGTACATGTTCGCGCCGACTGTCGGCGAAAGCAGCCAGATTGTCTCACCTGCGTTGGTGGCAGGACGATGGCTGCTTGCACAGGATCAGAATGCCGTGGTGGTTCCATCGGCGCTGCTGCACGACGAGCCGCACCTGCGCCTGGGCGGGCAGATCGTCCTCAAGATTGACGGCAAGGAACGCTCTTTCAAAATCGTGGGAACCTACATCGGTACCAGCTTTGCGGCCATGATCTTCAGCCCCTATGACTACATGGCCAGGATCACAAACCATGTGGGCGACACGGATGCCTTGATGGTCTCCACGGAAGCCCATGACCCCGCCTCTGTGGAAGCCTGGAGCAATGAGATCGAGCGGCACCTTGATTCGCTGGGGGTGGAGATTGGCACGGTCAGCAGCATGAACACCGAGCGCGCCGATGCTGAAGCCATCTTCGACGCAATCGTGTCGCTGCTGCTTGTCATGGCCATGCTTCTGGCTCTGGTGGGCGGCCTGGGCCTAATGGGCACCATGAGCATCAACGTCCTGGAAAGGACGCGTGAGATCGGTGTGCTGCGTGCCATCGGCGCCTCGAGCCGGGGCGTCGCCCAGGTCTTCATCCGGGAGGGCATCGCGATCGGCGTGCTGAGCTGGATGATGGGAGCGCTGCTGGCCATCCCCATGAGCCGCGCCCTGAATCAGGCTGCCGGCAACGCGCTGATGGGCATGCCCCTTTCCTACTCGTATTCTGTAACAGGGCTGTGGATTTGGCTGGGCGCGGTCGTCCTCTTGAGCGCTCTTGCCAGCTACATTCCCGCGCGCAATGCGACCCGCCTAACCGTCCGCGAGGTGCTGGCGTACGAATAGGCCGATGAGATTGGAGCCTGACCTCCAAGATTCTCGGGGAGTTCCTTGCCCGGGAACATCCGGCAGGATTGCCCCTCCGCCGAACCTTGCCTGCCGGGTTGCGCAGCCCCAGCGAACACACCACAGCCCCATGTAGAAAACAAACACACCCCGCCAATTCGGCTGGCGGGGCGTGACATCTTGGGCAGTTTGGGGTGGCTAGGCCGCCGCCATTCGCGGCCGAAACTTGTATCCATAGATGATGACTCCACGCTCATCACCATCGTCTCGCATCTTGCGCGTCACCATTTCCACCGGCATGCCAATTCGGGGTGCTTCGTCCAGGTCAGTCAACTGCGCCGTCACCATCGGGCCTTCATCGAGCTTCACGAGGGCCACCGTATACGGGGCATTCTTGTCATACCCGGTTGGGGCTTCGTAGATGGTTGTATAGGAGAATACTTCGCCCTTGCCGCTGAAGGGGAACGGCTGACGGGCCTCGTTGCCGCAGTTGGGGCAAATGTCCCGAGGCGGAAAGATCTTGTGATCACAATGATGGCATACCTCGCCCACAAGCGAGTAGCGTTGGTCCTTGAGTCTCCAGTGTCTGGCGATTTCCATTTTCGTTCCTCTCTGAGAACGTTATTCTATGCGGCCTGACTCTCAGGAACTATCAGGGTGGATCAACAAGGGGGCCGGTCAAGAGGGACGGTTGGGCCACCGGGTGGGGAGAGGTATAGACAACCCCAACGACACCTGTTTTCTTCCCAAAGGCCATCCAGCGCCTTCCCGGCCGTTCCGTTGGTCCTGCGGCCGGGAAGGCAGAAGCCCCGCCCGGCACCCGGCAGTGGGGTCCAACTATGGCTGGCAACCGCCCCGGACAGACTTCATACTTCATCCCGCGCTCTGGAGGACGTGCGACACCACCGTTGAGGCCGGGCCGCCCACAGACTGGATTAGGGCGGATCCAGCCCGCGGCAACTGACTGGCACCGGCTCTGCCCTGCAACTGCAGAGTTGCCTCGACCGCCTGGTAGACGCCCGTCGCGCCGCCGGCAAGGCCGCGAGCCTTCAGCCCCCCCATGGTGGCAGCGGGGATGCGTCCGTGGCGCGCAATGGACCCATCCTGCGCTAGCCTCCACCCGAGACCGCGGTCCGCGAATCCCACCGCCTCGAGCGCCAGGGCAGCGTATATGCTGAAGGCGTCATGGTACTCAAAGAAATCGATAGACTCAGGAGTGGCGCCGGCTTGCCTGAGAGCCTTCTCCGCAGAGATGCGGCAAGCCCGAAACTGCAGCAGATCCTCCCGGTCGTGGAGTGCCAGTGAGTCTGCGGATGACCCGGACCCGGCTATGCGGACCAGCGGGTGGGGCATGTCCGGCCGCAGAATCGCCTCGCGAGCCAGCACTAACGCTGCAGCACCGTCTGCCTCAGGGGCGACGTCGAACTGCCGCAGCGGTTCGTTCACGACTGGGGATTTGACGTAGGTCTCCAGGGTGATTGCCTTGCGGAACAAGGCATTCGTATTCGGCTCCGCGTTGGCGTGCGCTGTCAAGGGGAAGCCGGCGAATCCGTTCGGGGGCACGTTGTGCTCCTGCATGTAGCGCTGCATCAGCATGGCAGCTTGGGCGGTCGGTGTCAACCCGTGAACAGCTTCGTAGTCGCTGTCCATGGCCGTGGCCAGGGCCGCGTCGACGTTTGCACCAATCCGGTCGGTGATCTTCTCCACGCCAACTACCAGCGCGACCTCCACCATCCCGCTTGCCACCGCCAGATATCCCTGCCGCAGCGCGGCTCCACCGCTGGCGCCCGCGGCCTCCAGTGTGACCGCCTCAATTCCGGACAGTCCTGCATAGTCGGCCACCAAGGCCGCGAGATGAGCTTGGTTCGAGAGGTTTGGGGACAGCATGTTGCCCACAAACATGGCTTGCGGCCGGAGTCCCCCCGAATCGGCGAGCGCTCCCCGGATTGCCCCCAGCGCGAGGTCGCGAAGAGAGGTTTCCCAGTGCTCGCGCACCGGGGTTTGCCCGATTCCCGCTACGATCACGCGCGTCGTGGCTTCCGGCATTGTGAATGTACTCGTCTCTCTTCGCGAAAACGATCTGGCTTACTTCATAGCCAGTTTTCCGCGGAAGCGTACATATGTGGCGTAGTCGATCTCTGTTCGTCGCTCAATGTACTCGCGGGTTCGGGGTGCCAGCGCTCGACGCTGCGGAAGGTGCGCGGTCACCACCATGTCGAAAGCATCTGATCCGGCGCCTGAGCCGAAGGAGACCAGCAGGATTCGATCTCCGGGCTCGGCGACATCTAAAGTTGCTGCAAGCCCGACCAGGGCAGCTCCGGCGTAGGTGTTGCCGATTACGGGAACCAGCAATCCGGGCTCGATCTGTTCCTTGGAGAAACCCAGCTGGGCGGCGACGCGCTGGGGAAACTTCGTGTTCGGCTGATGGAAGACCGCCCAACGGTAGTCCTTGGCCGTGGTCCCGGAAGCCTCCATCAATCGCGTGGCCGCCGCCGATATATGCCTAAAATAGGCTGGTTCGGCTGTGAAGCGCATACCGTGCTCGGGGTACTTGGCCTCTGGTCTGCGCCAGAAGTCGGGCGTATCTGTGACATAGGAGTAGGAGGCATTGATTACGGCCAGTGATTCCTCGGCGGCTCCGACGATGCAGGCTGCGCCGCCGGCGGCCGCTGTGTATTCCAGAGCATCACCGGGTCTTCCCTGGGCGGTGTCCATGCCGATGGCCATCGCATATCTGCCCATGCCCGAGCCCACCAATCCCATGGCGGCGACAAGCGCTTCCGTGCCGGCTTTGCAGGCAAATTCCCAATCCGCGGCCTGGACGTGCGGCACGGCCCCAATCGCCTCGGCCACAATCGTCGAAGTGGGCTTGACGGCATAGGGGTGAGACTCCGATCCAATCCATACGGCGCGAAGCTGATGGGGATCGATTTGGCCGCGCTTGATTGCATTCCGGGCCGCCTCGATTGACATCGTCGCCACATCCTCGTCCAAGCCCGGCACTGCCTTTTCTTTGACTGGGAGTCCTCCCCTGCCTCCGCTCCAGACCCGCGCCACCTCCCGGGCAGGCAGCCTGTATCGGGGGATGTAGGCTCCGTAACCGACGATGCCTACAGACTTGGATGGTTTCAACAAGTTACCGACTGGTTCTTCTGGGGATTGCACCATGTCTGTCCTGCCCGTGTCCTCAGGCTACGGCTTGGGGGCTCCCAAGTCTTTGATTATCTGCTGTGCCCGGTCTATCCGCACCGTCTTCTCTGCCACCATCTGCTCGGCCACGCGCTCGATTTGCTCACCGGTGGCCCCCGCAGCGATGGCCACCTGGCGGGCGTGCAGGGTCATGTGCCCGCGCTGGATCCCCTCGGTAGCCAGCGCTCGCAGCGCAGCCATGTTCTGGGCCAGGCCCACGGAAACGATGATCTCCGCCAGCTCTGAGGCGCTCCGCACTCCCATGAGTCGGAGGGCGGCCTGGGCTCCGGGGTGAACCCTGGTTGCGCCGCCAACGATGCCCACGGCCATGGGCATTTCCAGTTCACCGACTAGATCCCCCGAGGCGTTCGTGTACCACCGCGAGAGGGAGGTGTACTGCCCTCCCCGTGCGGCATAGGCATGTGCCCCTGCCTCGATGGCCCGCCAATCGTTTCCGGTGGCGATCACCACGGCGTCCACGCCGTTCATGATTCCCTTGTTGTGCGTGGCCGCACGGTAGGGGTCGGCCGCGGCGAACGCCCAGGCCTCCAGAATGCCGTCACGTACAGAGTCGCCTGTGTACTCGGAGAACGCTAGCTGCGCCACAGGCACACGGCACTGCGCACGCGCCAGCCGATGATCGGCCAGATTGGAGAGGATTCGCAGGTGCACCCGGCCTCCCGTCAGGGATTGCACCTTTGGGGCCAGTCTTTCACAGGCCGTGTTTACGGCGTTGGCTCCCATGGCATCCCGAACGTCGTAGATCAGGTGGACAACAAGAAAGCGACCGATGGGGGAGTCTTCAATCAGGCGGACCTGAAGGTCGCGGGCACCGCCCCCGGCCTCCCTAAGAACCGGATCGATGACATCGATCTCGGCCAACAGCTCGGTCTTGTGCTCGAGGAGGGTCGCGCGTGCCGCCTCCAGATCCCCCAGCTCCAAGACTTGGATCTGTCCAATCATCTCCGGTGCCGTGCTGGCCGCCTTGAAGCCGCCACCTGCTCTGCACAGCTTGGCCATGAACGAGGCGCCTGCCACCACTGAGGGCTCCTCCAGCACCATGGGAATCAAGACGTCCCTGCCATTCACCTGGAAATTGAGCGCCAGACCCAGCGGCAGGGTGTAGGTGCCGATCACGTTCTCGATCATGTGATCTGCCGCCTGGAGCTCAAGGCCCTGGGCAGAGGTCAGCGCCGTCAGATCGGCGGCCTCCCCAACGTGCGCACGCAATGCAGCATGCCGTTCCTCAATAGACAATCGGTGCAGCCCGACAAGGCGAGAGACGCTCATGGGATATTGTGATCGCAACCATTTATTTTATCGGCGCCTCCCGTCAAAAGCTATCAGCTTGGTGGGATATAATCTCTCCATCGAGGTGACCCTGAATCCATGCTCCTGACTCGTGAACAGCTTCAGGAACGGCTGATTGCCCTGCATCAAGCAAGCTTGCAATTGGTGCAGGAGGTCTCTTTGGCGCATCTATTGCAGCGGATCGTAGACACGGCGTGCGCGCAGGTCGGGGCGCGCTACGCGGCCCTTGGCGTTGCGGATGGGCAGGGCCAACTCGAGAAGTTCATCACTACGGGATTGACGCCTGAGGAAAGGGATCGAATTGGCCACGAGCCCGTCGGCAAGGGTCTGATCGGCGAACTGATGAACTCGAACCGTCCGATACGCGTCCCGGTGATCCTGGAGCACCCCCGATCCGTGGGATTTCCGCGGCATCATCCGATCATGGCTTCGTTCCTGGGTGTTCCGATTCGCACCGGGGACCAGCAGTTGGGCCAGATTTACCTTGCTGACAAGATCGATGGCGCAGAATTCACGGCGGACGACGAGCGCATCATTCAAATGCTGGCTGGCTATGCGGCGGCCGCCATCCAGAATGCACGCCTGCTCGAGGAAATGAAGGCCCACGACGAAGCTCTGACCCGAAGGAACGAAGATCTGGCCCTCCTGAACGACATCGCCGGGATACTCACCTCCTCGTTGGAACCTGAGGAAGTGCTCAATCGATCGCTGGCCACGATCATGAATCACATGAAGGTCGAGGCCGGTGCCATCTTCCTGCTTGAAGACGACAATCAGACCCTGCGAATGGTGTTGCACCGAGGACAGGCGGCTGAGGCTTTCTGGACCCGCAGCCGATTCCGCATATCCGATGGCACCATTGGAGAGGTTGCCCGCACCGGCCGCAGCCAGGTGAGCACGGATCCGATGAGCGCCTGGCCGTCCTTGCTGGCCGCGGTCGCCCGCGAGGGCTTCCGCCAGGTCGCCCATCTTCCGCTGAAGTCTGGAGATGCCGTCTTGGGCGTGATGAGCGTGGCCAGCCGAACTCCCGAATCGCTCGAGGGCCGCGGCTTGCAGCTCTTGGAGGCCGTGGGCAACTGGGCTGGATTGGCCCTTGAGAATGCCCGCCTCCACCAAAATGCGCGCCGACTGGCCATTCTGGAGGAGCGCGAGCGCATCGGGATGGACCTTCACGACGGGATTATCCAGTCCGTGTACGGTGTGGGACTGACACTCGAAAACGCAACCCATGCAGTTGACGAGGAGCCCGCGCTGGCGAGAACCCAGATCAACGAGGCGATCTCCGGATTGAACCAGGCGATCCGAGACATTCGCACCTATATCCTGGATCTGCGGCCCCGGCAGCTCGGAAATGACGGCTTGATGGGGGGACTCAAGCGCCTGGCCACCGAATATCGCGCCAACACCTTCTCGGAAATCGAGTTGAACGGGCCTGAAAGCGGACTGGAGAAGGTATCGCCGGTCAACGCGCTTGCCCTGTTTCATATTTGCCAGGAGGCGCTGGCCAACGCGGCCAAACATGCGGCGGCCACCCACGTTGGCGTGCGGCTCTGGACGACGGGAGAGCGCGTGCTGATGGAGGTTCAGGATGATGGTAAAGGTTTCCCGGTGGAAACCATGGCGTCAATGATCGGACACGGGCTTTCGAACATGCATACGCGTGCGCGCGCCGTGGGAGGCGATGTGGAAATCACCTCCAATCCAGGCGAGGGAACTGCCGTGCTCGCCTGGGTGCCGCGAGATTCCCGGGCCTAGCCCGCGGGCCATCCCGTATTCTTTAAGGTTCAGGCGCGGATTCGGAGGCACGCTTCTTGCCGAGTCTGCACCAGTCCAAATTCAGATTCTTTAACATCCATCGCAAAGCCTGTGAACCCTGGACTGTTCGATGCCCATATGTGGGGGGGAAAGCTAGCTTGAGCCCCCCTTGTGGCTCGCACATCCGTTCTGGAATTGTTACAGAACGTCGTCGTCTACATTGTGATTCTTTAAGCTCGAATGACCTTAACAAAGGTGATGTTTTTAATCGCGCGTAGGCGAAATGTGTTGGTTTCGCGTGCTCCTTCTGCTAGAATCTTCCCGACGACCAGTGAGAAAGATTCGAAGGCTGGTCGTCGAAGTCCCTGCAAAAGTCATAGAACGCCTGCAAGAAATCCTTGGAGCGGTGCCGTTGCAAGTGAGGAGCACTTCTCGCCTGGACATAGCGGCTTTCAGCTCACGCCAAGGATCGGATTGGAGTGGATCGGCATGCGCCCACACCCAGACCATCCCTCAAATCCCGGCACCCGAGGCATTCTTTTTTCAAGGATGAGATCATGAACATTGACCGGGCTTGGGAGTCAGTGCTAGGACAACTTCAGGCCGACATGCCGAAGGCCTCTTTTGACACGTGGCTGGCGCAGGCGCGGCCCTTGTCCTATGAGAATGGGGCCCTGACCGTGGGGGTGCCCAATGCCTATGCGCGTGACTGGCTCGAGAGTCGACTTGCCAGCACCATCAGCCGGCTGTTGGTGGGAATCCTGAGTGCGAATGTGGCGGTCAATTTTGTCGTGGCGCAGGACGACGTGACCGGGCTTGAGGCGGAGGAAGCTGACGCCAATCCCAACTACGCCCCGGGCCCGCGGGTTCACCAGTCGCTCAATCCCCGCTACTCATTCGAGAGCTTCGTGGTCGGATCCGGAAACCGCCTAGCCCACGCCGCGTGCCAGGCAGTGGCCGAGAAGCCGGCCCGGGCGTACAACCCGCTGTTCTTGTATGGGGGGGTCGGGCTGGGGAAAACGCACCTGTTGCATGCCATCGGCAACGCCTGCTTTGCCCGGGGGCTCAATGTGCTGTACGTGTCCTCAGAGGAATTCACCAACGAGATCATCAACGCCATCCGCACGCACACCACGCAGGCCTTCCGTGACAAGTACCGGTCTGCGGATGTTCTCCTCGTAGATGACATCCAGTTCATTGCCGGCAAGGAGAGCACGCAAGAGGAGTTCTTCCACACCTTCAACACCCTCCACGGCCAGGATAAGCAGATCATTGTGTCATCCGATCGCCCGCCAAAGTCGCTGGTTACCCTGGAGGAGCGCATGCGATCGCGGTTCGAGTGGGGCCTGGCTGCAGACATTCAGCCTCCGGATCTGGAAACACGGCTGGCGATTCTGCGTGCCAAGGCCGAGCGAACAGCCCGTCACGTTCCGAACGAAATTCTGGAGTCGGTTGCCCGCCGCGTCCAGTCAAACATCCGTGAATTGGAGGGCGCCCTCAACCGGATCCTTGCCTTTGCCGAATTGAGCGGGCAATCCCTCACACCCGAGTTGGTGGAGGCGGCGCTGGCTGACCTGCTTCCGCAGCGGCAGACGGTCGTGCCAGAGCGCATTGTCGAACTGGTGGCACGGGAGTGGAAGACGACCGCCGAAGCTCTGCTGGGCCGCGACCGATCGCACAAGATCGCCGAGCCGCGGCAGGTCGCCATGTATCTGATGCGGAAGGAAACGGATGCATCGCTGCCCCAGATCGGCGAGGTTCTGGGCGGCCGCGACCACACGACTGTCATGTATGCCATTGACAAGATCGCAAATCAGATCGAGACCAAGACCGAGCTGCGAAAGCGTGTGATCAATGTGAAACAACAGCTCTACGGACAGGGGGCTGTGGTCTAGTCGTCCCCCCTTCTCGTGTAGATCGCACGATCGGCGACCCGCGCTGCAGGCCGCGTGGTATACTCGGACGGCTCGGCTGGAGCGTACTCCGGCGGGCCCAATCTTGCCTGGGATGGGCATCAAGCATCCCTGAGCGGGTGATAGTCCCTGCGGACCCGATTCCCGCTAAACCCATTTCGTGCAGTGCAGCCCGCGCCGGCTGCACCCTGCGCGAGCTGAGCCTAGGAGAAAAATGACAGCGATCTCCATGAAAGCCCTGCTTGAGAGCGGTGTGCATTTCGGGCACCGCACCAACAAGTGGGACCCCCGCATGAAGCCGTACATCTTCACGGAACGCAACGGCATCCATATCATTGACTTGCAGCAGACCGTGAAGCTGCTCAATGCCGCCCTGGCAGTTGTTCGTGACGCGGTCGCGACCGGCGGAACCGTGTTGTTTGTGGGGACCAAGCTCCAAGCCCAGGAGACTATTCGCGACGAATCAACGCGTGCCGATATGCCGTACGTTACCGAACGCTGGCTGGGCGGAATGCTGACGAATTGGTCCACCATGTATGCCCGCATCCAGGAGCTCGACAGGCTCGAAGGTCTGCGGGACAGCGGCGAGATCAGCCGCCTCACGAAGAAGGAATGACTGCTGATACAGCGCGAGATCGATCGACTCCTGATTCGGCTATCTGGCGTACGGAAGATGCGCCGTCTTCCGGAGCTGCTCTTTGTCGTGGATGTCGGCCGGGAAGATGCCGCGGTGCATGAGGCGAATCTGCTGAAGATCCCGGTGGTCGCGTTGGTGGACACCAATTGCAACCCGCAGGGCATCGATTATGTCATCCCTTCCAACGATGATGCCATTCGCGCCATCAAACTCTTGGTCGCAAAAGTGGCTGATGCGATCGTGGAAGGCAAGGCCATGCGCAAGGAGCAGGAACCTGTGGAAGAGGCGGAGCCAGAGGCCGAAAGCGGGGAGTCCCCGCGGCCCCGCCGTACATCAGGGGTGGTCGAGACGGAAGACGAAGTGGAAGAGGGCGCGCTGCTTGGTGAATCTACACTTGCGAAGCTGAGCGCCACGCGCAAGCCCGAAGAGGCCACGCAGGAAGCGGCACCTGCGGCCGGTGCGCCTGACACGGGTTCCCCGGGGGCGGAGCCAGAGGCACCGGCTTCGGCGCCAGAACCCGATGCGGATACGTCAACAAGCTCCTGAGGCGGAGCGAAGAGGCAAGGAACGAGCAATGAATATCACTGCTGAAATGATCAAGGCGTTGCGCGCCGAAACGAATGCGGGTGTGCTTGACTGCCGCAAAGCTCTCCAGGAATCGAACGGGGACCATCGGAAGGCGCTGGCCTGGCTGCAGGAAAAAGGCATGGCCCTGGCGGCCAACCGCGCTGAGCGCATTGCATCCAACGGGGCGATCGAGATCTATTCGCACGGTGGCGGACGGGTGGGCGTCATGGTGGAGGTCAACTGCGAGACAGATTTTGTGGCTCGCTCCGAGCAATTTCGGTCCTTGGCACACGAAATCGCGCTGCAGGTTGCCGCCAACTCACCGAAGTATGTTCGGCCAGAAGACATCCCGGCCGCCGAGCTGGAGCAGGAGGCCGAAAAGGCCCGTTCGCAGGGGCGAGAAGCGGGCAAGAGCGCGGACATCATCGAACAGATGGTTGAAGGCGCCCTGGAAAGTTTCCGGAGCGAATTCGTGCTCTTGCACCAGGCCTACATCCGCGATGAGACCATGAAGGTGGAACAGCTGATCACACAGAACGTTGCTGCCATGGGGGAAAACGTTGTTGTGCGCCGGTTTGAACGGTGGGAGTTGGGCGAAAACCTGGGGCAGGCCTGATTGGCGGAGCCAACCTTTCGGTTGGCTCTTTTCTTGGCGGGGTGCCACTCGCGCCACGGGCCACTGTATGCAGGTCCGATGGGCTGCACGCGGAAGTGAGGTGAAATGTCCGAACTGAAATACAAACGGATCTTGCTGAAACTGAGCGGCGAAGCCCTCGGAGGCGAATCCGGCTACGGCATCGATGTAGATCAGGCCGAATCGGTGGCAAGCCGCATCCAGGCCGTGCACAAAATGCAAGTGCAAGTGGCCGTGGTCCTGGGAGCGGGCAACCTGTGGCGCGGCAAGCAGGGATTGGAGCGGGGCATGGACCGTTCCACGGCGGACTACATGGGCATGATGGGCACTATCATGAACTCGATGGTGCTGATGGATGCCTTGGAGCGCATCGGCGTCCACACCCGCGTCATGTCCGCCATCGAAATGCGGGCCGTGGCAGAACCATACATTCGACGGCGGGCAATCCGCCACCTGGAGAAGGGCCGCGTGGTGATCCTGGGTGCTGGCACTGGGAACCCGTTCTTCTCGACAGATACGGCTGCCGCACTGCGCGGCTCTGAAATCGACGCGAACGTCGTCATCAAGGCCACCAAAGTCGACGGCATCTACGAAGCCGATCCAGGCAAGTTCCCGGCAGCGAAAAGATTCGCCACACTGAGCTATATTGACTTCCTGAACCGTCGATTGCAGGTCATGGACAGCACCGCCGTCTCCTTGTGCATGGAAAACAAGCTGCCGATCTTGGTGCTGAATCTTTGGGACCCGCAGGCACTGCTTCGAGCCCTGATGGGCGAGCAGGTGGGCACGCTGGTGACGGCGTGAGCCTCTATCGCCTCGCCGAATGCATCTCGCGGGGCAGACGGCCCGGCCCCTGATGATTGCTCTCCGCCGCGGGGCGCTGCGCAGCCCCGCGCTTTCCCCGGCCTGGTAGCACCACCCGATAGCCGTTTTGT
Organism: Anaerolineales bacterium; assembly: GCA_035471605.1. GTDB lineage: Bacteria > Chloroflexota > Anaerolineae > Anaerolineales > Villigracilaceae > Fen-1038. Next base: position 15,928 of record DATIPW010000007.1, read on the forward strand.
CCGTTTTCGAGTATCCTTGAGCTGACTCATCTATCTGGAGGCCGTATTGATTAAAGACCTTCTGCGAGATGCCGAACACCGCATGCACGGAGCCATCAAGAGCCTTTCCGACGATCTGGCGGCGGTACGCACAGGACGGGCCAGCCCGGCCCTGATCGAAAAACTTTCTGTCAGCTACTACGATGCGCCAACGCCCCTGATGCAGCTGGCGACGATTACGGTTCCAGAACCGCGGTCGCTGGCCGTCCGGCCCTTTGACGCCGGCACGCTCAAGGACATCGAGAAGGCGATTCTGGCGTCGGACCTTGGCCTCACACCCAACTCCGACGGCAAGGTCATTCACCTGAACCTGCCACCCCTGACCGAGGAGCGCCGCCGGAGCTTGGTCAAACTGGTGCACGCCCGCTTGGAAGATTCGCGCGTGGCCATACGGAATATCCGCCGCGACTCGCACAATGATATGCGTGATTTCGAGAGGGAAAAGCTCATCTCCGAGAATGATCTTCGAATGGGTGAGGAAAGCCTGCAAAAGCTCACGGACAGATTCATTGAGGAAGTTGATGAGCACGGCAGAAAGAAGGAATCCGAGATCATGGAGGTCTAGGCAGACTGCCCCCATGTTGTGAACAGGGGCGCCCAGACGTACCCGGTCTCCACGTTTCAGCATTCAGCCATGCCCAAATCCTCCAAAGCCGCAGTGGCACAACCCCCCGAGCGACCCCCGCAGCACGTGGCCATTATCATGGACGGCAATGGTCGCTGGGCGATCTCCCGGGGTCTGCCGCGTTTGGCGGGCCACAAGGCCGGTACGGAAAACCTCAGGCGCATCATTCGGGCCTCGGTGGAATTCGGAATCAAGTACCTGACGATATATGCCTTCTCGACTGAAAATTGGGGGCGTCCTCCAGAGGAAGTCGAGGGGCTGCTCCACATTCTCGAGGATGTCATCGATCGTGAGCTGGGCGAACTCCATAAGGAAGGCGTCCAACTGCGGCACATAGGCCGGCTCGAGCGCCTTTCACCGGCGCTTCAGGACAAGGTTCAGGCGGCGATCGAGCTTACGAAAGACAACGACCAGCTGGTGCTGATCGTGGCGTTCAACTACGGCGGTCGGGATGAGATCGTGCAGGCCATTCAGCGCATCATGAAGGATCAGATCCCGGCTGAGCAGGTAACGGCAGCGTTGGTGAGCCAGTACCTGTACACGGCAGGGGTTCCCGATCCCGACCTCATCATCCGGACCTCCGGGGAACTCAGGGTCAGCAATTTCCTCATCTGGCAGGGGGCCTACGCTGAACTCTACAGCACTCCGACCTACTGGCCGGATTTCGACAAAGAGGCATATCGCAGCGCGCTGGACACCTTCGCTCAGCGCGATCGCCGCTATGGAGGCGTCTCTGAGGCAGTAGCCAGCAAGAGCCATGGCTAGGCGCACCCTCACTGCTTTGCTCCTGCTGGCCGTGATAGTTCCGGCGGTCTATCTGGGGGGACTTGCATACTTCCTGGTTGTGGCGGCATTTGTTGGCACCTCTGCTTGGGAATACAGCCTCATGTTTCGGCGGAGGGCCTATCGGCCGTCCGCCGTCCTGACGGTCGTGGCAGTGTTGCTCATGCTGGCTGCCAGGGCATTTCGACCCGAGGCGGCTCCCCTGCTGCTGACCGCGTGCATCCTTGTGGCAATATGCCTCCACCTCCTCAGCTTCGAGCGTGGACGGGATGCGGCCGCGCTGGACCTCGTGATCACGCTCGGTGGGATAATCTACCTGGGTTGGATTGCCGGCTACCTGATTGACTTGCGCCAGCTTCCCAACGGGGTGTGGTGGTCGACGCTGGTCCTGGTCGTCGTCTGGATTGCCGATTCGGCGGCTTACTTTGTTGGCGTGCGTTTTGGCCGCCACAAGATGCTGCCCCGCCTGAGCCCCAGGAAATCTTGGGAAGGCTATGCCGCTGGCATCGTTGCGGGCACCGCGCTTGCAGGACTGGCCAGTCGCCTGTTCAGTCAGCTGGCGCCCGTCGATCTCGGTTTTTGGGCGGGATTGTCGCTGGGCCTGGTGCTCAGCACCCTGACCACGCTCGGTGACCTCAGTGAAAGCCTTTTCAAGCGCTTCGCGGGCATGAAGGACTCTGGCGCATTCCTTCCCGGGCACGGAGGGGCCTTCGATAGGATTGACTCGCTCGTCTGGGCGGGGGTTCTCGGGTACCTCTGGATCCGCCACGTGCTGCTCTGACAGGAGACCACATGAAGCAGTCAGAACCGACCCGCAATCTGGCCCTGGAGCTTGTTCGCGTTACCGAGGCGGCTGCGCTGGCGGCGGGCCGTTTCATGGGTCGAGGGGATAAGGAGGCCGCCGACGCTGCCGCCGTGAACGCAATGCGGCTGGTCCTGCAAAGCGTTGATATCCAGGGTGTCATCGTCATCGGAGAGGGGGAGAAGGACAATGCGCCGATGCTCTTTAACGGCGAGCAGGTCGGTGGCGGCGGCGGCCCTGCCGTGGATGTGGCGGTGGATCCCATTGATGGAACGCGCCCGCTGGCTTTTGGCCGAACCAACTCGCTCGCCACGGTAGCGATCGCGCCCCGCGGCACCATGTTTGACCCCGGCCCCTTCGTGTATATGAACAAGCTGGCGGTGGGGCCGGCGGCCGCTGGACAGATCAACATCGAAAGGTCGATCACCGAGAACCTGAAGGCCATTGCCGACGCCAGGGGTACCAGGGTGGATGATCTAACCACCATCATTCTTGATCGACCCCGGCACAATGACATGATCGCCGAAATCCGCGATGCGGGCGCGCGCATCCGCATCATCCCGGATGGCGACGTGGGCGCTGCGCTGATGACGGCCTGGCCTGATTCGGGCGTGGATGTGCTCTTTGGAATCGGCGGCACCCCCGAAGGAGTCCTGGCTGCTTGCGCCCTGCGCGCCATGGGTGGTGAGATCCAGGGCAAGCTCTTCGCGCGTGACGAGGACGAGCTGCGACGCGGGCGCGAAGCCGGCTATGACTTCCAGAAGATCCTAACCATGGACGATCTGGTGTCATCGGAGGACGTCTTCTTTGCCGCAACCGGGATCACGGATGGGGAGCTCCTGCAGGGCGTGCGGTACTTTGCCCACGGCGCAAGTACCGACTCGATCGTGGTGCGCGGGTTGACAGGCACCGTGCGGCAGATCCGTGCCACGCACCGGCTCGACAAGCTGGAGGAAATCGGCACGCTGAAATACTAGGTCTTCGGAGGGGGATCCGTCGCGGCGAGTTGGGATCGCTTTTCTTGACAGTGCCCAGCCTTGTACGTATAATCCACTCGCCTTCCTCGCTAGCTCAATTGGCAGAGCGGGCGGCTGTTAACCGCTAGGTTCGAGGTTCAAGTCCTCGGCGAGGAGCCTATTTGACGCCTCGATGGCCCAGACCCCCCAGTCTGCGCCGCATCTTTGTTGTTCCAGCCGCCTGCGAATTGCCGAAGCAGCATGAATTCCGAATCCATGCGCCGTCTGCCGCCCCTTCGCGCCAGAGATTCCGCATTTGCCTGCCAGCCCCCCCCGAGTGTAGCCGGTGATACAATGCCCGTCCGACTGCACAAAGGCGTCTGGAGGAGAAGAGATCATGGTGTATTTCAATGTTCGCGTGAAGGTGACCGACTATGCAGCGTGGCGCTCGATGTTTGACCAGGGCGAAAGCATGCGGCGCGCTGCCGGCTCCACCGGTGTGAACCATGTGTACCGCGATGTCGACGACCCCAATATGATAACGGTGATTATGGAGTGGGATAGCGCTGAAAACGCGCGCAAGTTCATGAATGACCCAGCCTTGAAAGATGCGCAGCAAAAGGCGGGCTTCACAGGGCCGCCCGTCGTAAGCACCATTCTTTCCGCTGCGTAGCAATTGCTGCAGCGCCTGCGCCCCAGGCAAGCCTTCGCCGGTGAGCCGGGAGCCCTGTTTGGGGCCGGCTCGCCAGCGCATGGGGAAGTCCAGGCCAAGCTCGTGCGCGCGCTCGCAGATCAAAAGAGAGAGGAGACCTATCCCTTGAAGAAGATCATTGTTCTTGGCACGACGTTTCTTCTGGTTCTTTCCATGGCCGCCTGCCAGGGCGGCGGAAGCGACGCCGGGAGTTCCAGTGGCAGTTCCGGGGGCAGCTTCGATACGCAGTTCCCCCTGCCCAGCTCCGTAAGCAACTTCATGGAAACCGGCGGTGGTTCCATTAATTTCCAGACAACGATGAGCCTGCCGGAAAGTGTGGAGTTCTACCGCAACGCCATGGGCCAAGCAGGACTGAAAGAGCGTCCGATCCTCACCGTCATTGGGGATACAACGTTCAGCATGGTCTTCGACGGCGACCCAAGCGGCAAGGCAGTGGTGGTCCAGGGGGTTTATCTGGACACCGGGATGATGAACATCAATATCCGCTACGAAGCTGTATAAACTCGAGCCTCGTGCATCTTGAGTGGTAGCTCGCGCAGGGCCGATCAACCGATCGGCCCTGCGTCGTGGGCGTGTCACGTTGCCGCTGACTGAAATCGCGGCAACTGCGCAGAAGGAAGAGGTCATGCAGGATATCGCAAGGTTGGGCCGCAAGATTACGGCGGTGTTGTTTGCAGGACAGGGATTGGCGTCCGCGGCCTTCATTGCGGCTGCTACCCTCAATGCCATCGTCGCGGCAGATCTAGCCGGCAGCGCCAGCCTGGCGGGGGTCCCGTCTGCGACCTACCTGCTGGCAGGTGCCTTTGCCGCGGCTGGTTGGGGCATCCTCAACGACGTACTGGGTCGGAGGCAAGCCTTGGTGCTTGGGCTATTGATCGGCGCTCTCGGCTCCGGCATTGCGTTCTTTGCCATCACGGCGCGTTCGTTCTTGGGCTTCCTCGGAGGCGTGCTGCTGATGGGTGTGGCAAACGCCGCTGTGCAGCTGGCGCGCTTCATAGCCGCGGAGGTTCATCCGCCGGAAGCCCGGGGGCGCGCCATATCTCAAGTAGTGCTGGGCGGAACGGTCGGCTCGGTGGTCGGCCCATTGGTGGCCGGCCCCGCAGGCCAGTTCTTCAGATCCTTCGCTGGAGAGGAGCTGGCCGGTGCCTACGCCATCAGTCTTGTGCTCTGCCTTGTCGGCGCCGCGGTGGTATTCATCGGTCTCAGGCCGGATCCACGCCAGCTTGGGCGTGAGCTCGCCGCGTCAAGTGCGTCGGCCATGGTTCAATCCACTGGCCAAGACGACGCCGCCGGCGCGCGTGTGCGCGGCCCGGCTGAGGTCTTCCGCCAGCCGGCTGCCGCTGTGGCGCTGATCGCGATGGTTGTTGGCCAGCTCGTCATGGTGCTGGTGATGGTGATCACTTCATTGCACATGAAGCATAATCAACATACCTTGAGCGACATCTCCCTCGTCATTGCCGCGCACACGTTCGGGATGTTCGCCTTCTCCATCTTCTCGGGTCGGCTCGCGGATCGCTGGGGAAGGGGTCCTGTCATTGTGGTTGGCTCCGCCACGCTCGTGGTGGCATGCGCCGCGGCCACCGTTTCACCCGATGTGCTGCCGCTCGGCGTAGCCCTCTTCTTCCTGGGCTTGGGGTGGAATTTCTGCTACGTGGGCGGTTCTACGCTGCTTGCAGACCAGCTCTCTCCACGCGAGCGTGCGCGCGCCCAGGGCTTCAATGATTTGCTGGTCGGAGCGGCGTCCGCCATCGGCAGCTTGTCCAGCGGGTTGATCTTTGCCGCCTTGGGATACGCCATTATGGCCTACGTGAGCGCGGCTCTGGCGCTCTTGCCGCTCCTGGCGACGACGCTGTGGTTTCACAGTCGGGCCCGACGACAACCAGCCATGGCCTGACAAGATGGAAATCGCCGGCGCATGCGCCGGCGATCGATTCTTTTTCAGGCAGCCACTGCGGTTCGTGTTGGGCCGCCAGGATGCGTGAGGGATCTGCTCAGTCGCTCTTTTCGGCCGGGCCAGAGTCCTTGGACGTCTCGGCTGCCTTGGCGGCCTCTTTCTTCTCGGGCTTGGCGGGCGGCGAGGAGCTCGCCGAGGAAGGCCGGTGATCAGTTGAGTAGAACCCGGAACCCTTAAATACGACCCTAACGGGTGAGATCACTTTCCTCAGGGATTTCTTGCGGCATTCGGGGCAGACCTTGAGCGGGGAATCATTGAAGGCCTGCTGACGCTCGAATTGCACACCGCATGAATCGCATCGATAAGTGTAGACGGGCATCTACTTGCTCCTTGCTGGTCCTGCCATTCTCGACCCTTTATTATAGCTCTCCGCCGCCTGGCTGCATAGTCTCCAATGGCCGGTGATATAATCTTCTTACAATCCGCTGGAAGGGTCCCGCAGCGGGGCCCTGGGCGGGGCGAGGCAGCTTCCTCTTCCAGCAACCTGCATCCCAGAGGGGAGGGCGTGTGCTCCGGATCGAGATCGTCTACTGCGCTGTCTGACACTACACCGACCGGGCCGTGGGCCTGGCAGGTGAAGTCTTGGAGCAGTTCGGGCACCTGATCGAGAGCCTGACCCTGGTCCCCTCCGACGGGGGCCGCTTCGAGGTGAGGGTCAATGACCGGCTTGTGTACTCCAAGCTGCAAACCGGCCGACATGTTCAGCCTGGCGAAGTTGTCGGTTTGATCAACGAAATCGTGGAAGGTTGATTGATGGCAAAAAGAGGCCGTGTATTCTCGGGGGCGCGTCCGACGGGGCGGCAGCACCTGGGGAACTACCTGGGTGCCATCAGGAACTACGTGGCTCTGCAGGACGACTACGACTGCGTGTACTGCATTGTGGATCTTCACGCGCTGACCACCGTCGAAGACACCGAGAACCTCAAGCAGAATACTCGCGAGATGGCCTTGGACTTCCTGGCGGCAGGGATCCGTCCGGCCGAGTCGATCGTCTTTGTGCAGTCTCATGTGCCCGAGGTCACGGAGCTGCACACCATCCTTTCGATGGTCACTCCACTGGGAAAACTCACAGATCTGCCGACGTTCAAGGACATGGTCCGGCAGCACCCGGACAACGTGAACTACGGGCTGGTAGGCTATCCGGTGCTCATGACGGCCGACATCGTGTTGTATAAGAGCCACGTTGTGCCCGTGGGAATCGATCAGGCGCCTCATCTTGAGTTCGCCCGGGAAATCGTGCGCAGCTTCAACCACCGGTTTGGCACGCAGGTGCTCATCGAACCCCAGATCAAGACTACGCAGATCCCCAAGGTCTTGGGAATTGACGGCAGGGAAAAGATGAGCAAGAGCCTCAACAATCACATCGAGCTCGCGGCAACACCTCAAGAAACCAACAAGCGGGTGCTTGCGATGGTGACCGATCCAGCCCGCGTCAAACGCTCCGATCCCGGCAATCCCGATATCTGCAACGTGTTCAGCATGCACAAGGTGTTCTCGCCAGCGCCTGAAACCGAGAGCATCAACGTGGAGTGCCGCCGCGCCGGCATTGGCTGCGTGGAGTGCAAAACGCTCTTCGCCAAGAATCTCAACCAGCATTTGGAACCCTTCCGCAGCAGGCGGGCTGAGATCGCCTCAAAACCCGACCTGGTCGACGATGTCCTGAGCGACGGGGCCAAACGCGCCAGAAGCATTGCCCAACAGACCATGAGTGAGGTCCGGGCGGCAGTCGGCCTTCCGTGACCCCGGCGCGCGCCAAGGCGTGAATCTTTCCCCTGATTCCACGGGGCGGCGCATATGGGCTGTAGGCGGTGAGCGATGCGGGCCCTATTGCAGCGGGTGAGTAGCGCAAACGTCGACGTCGCAGGTCAGCGCGTTGCACACATCGAGCGCGGGCTCCTCATTTTCTTGGGGGTCGGACAGGGCGACACCGAGGACCATGCCAAGTTTTTGGCTGACAAGGTCGCCCACCTGCGCATTTTTGATGATGCAGAAGGCAAGGTCAATCTGTCTCTCCTGGACGTGCGCGGGCAGGCCCTTGTCGTCTCGCAATTCACGCTTTACGCGGATGCGGCGAAGGGTCGTCGGCCCTCGTTCACACAAGCGGCCCGGCCCACCGTCGCTGAGCCCCTGGTCGCAGTCTTCTCCGATCTTCTGGGCTCGCACGGCGTGCCTACGCAGATGGGCGCATTCGGCGAGCACATGCATGTCGAGATCCACAATGATGGCCCGCTGACCATCTGGCTCGAGCGATGAGCCCGCCGGAACACCCCAGGATTTGCCCTTGACCGATCGGGCACTTGGGGCTATAATCTTGACTTCGTAGGATGCAAGTAGGTTTTCGTTCGGATGGGTGACGATGGCTCAAAGCAGAACTGCTTTGGGCCGTTTTTCTTGACCGCCGATGAAACACATACTACATCATTCTTTCTTATTTGCCACAAGGAGGCAAAATGTCAGAACGTGTCGTCGGTACGGTCAAGTGGTTCAATGGTGACAAGGGCTACGGGTTCCTCGCTCGCGAGGGCGGCCCGGACGTTTTCGTTCACTACACTTCGATCGAAGGTGAGGGCTTCCGCAACCTGGAGGAGGGCCAGAAGGTAGAATTCAGCATCGAAAAGGGCCCGAAGGGCTTGCAGGCGTCAGGCGTCCGGATAGTATCCTAGGGCGCAACAGGCTTGGACAGAGCCCCGTCAACTGACGGGGCTCTGTTGATTCCTGGAAGGCAGCCATAGGCCCACATCTACTTCCACTGCGAGCGCGCCTGCGGCGAACATGCCTTCGATGTCCGCTGCAGAAAAGACGCCGCCTGACCCGATCATGGGCAAGCCGCTCTTTGTCGCAGTCCGCACGAGTTCGAGCGAAACTGGATACAGAGCCGGCCCGAACAATCTGCCCGAGACATGCCGGCCACTTCGGAACACGGCTCCGCGCGGTGCACAAGCCGCCAAGGCCACCGCGCCGCGTTCCACCAATGTCCGGCCAAGCCGCAGGAGCTGTGCTTCCGGCAGCCTGATGATCAGTGGCAACTCTCCGGTGCTCATTTCCGCGGCCAAGAGGATCAGATCGTCTGCCAGGAGAGGCGCAAATCCCAACTCAACGGCAAGGATGTTTTCCATGCCCTCCAGCGCCCTCACCATGCTGCGCGTCTCGTCTGGTCGGTCTGCGATGAGATGCACCACTATGGGCAGGGGGGATTGCCTCCAGGCGCGGGCAAATTGTCTCAGCGCTCGACGGAAGCCGGGATTGGGCAGACCGGTGTGTATTAGAAAGCCACCGGGGAATTCAATCAGCGCCGGGTTTTCCGCCGGCCTTCGAGGCCGCATCGAAATGGGATTGGTCACGAAGGCGCCGAATGCCTTCCATTCGACCAGAGAGTGCAGATCTGGCGAGAATCCCAGGCTTCCGGCGGCGTTCAACAGGGATGGCGCCAGCTGAAACTCCGTCTTGGCCAGGTCAAACGCTCCTATGGCGCGGCCCAGCGGCACAGGGCATACAGGGACACGGCACCGGAGTCTGCGTCCACTCAACCAGTGGCAATGGCGGCTGCCGCGATCGCGTGCAGCATCTCCTCATTGGTTGAGAACTTGAATTCCGGCAGGCCGCGCTTCTCGGCCTCCGCGCGCTCCGCGGTCTCCAGTTTCTTCAGGTCCTCAAGAGTGACCACGGCGTCGGGTAGCTTGCTCATTTTGGCGGCGACGGCCGAAAGGTCCGGATTCGCTGCGGGAAGAGCGTCCAGGAACTGCGCGACCGCCTTGGCCGCCTGGATACCGTCCTTGCGCGCCAAGCCAACAAGCCCGCTGCTGGCTTGGCGTGACCATCCACCCACGAAAACGTCGGGAATCGGTTGCGCGGTTTCGGGGTCAAAGGCTTCGTAGGATGTGCCTTCGATCGGAAAACGGGGAGCAGGATGCTTGACGAATTCGCTGGAATGCACAGGAAGACCAAGCGATGCATCAACCTGATCCCCGATAGCAAAGATAACGCTCTCCACGTCCCGCAGGCGTCTTTGCCCAGTCCCCCGGGCTTTGACCGTGCCGTCCTTGAGCGTGAGCACGTTGTCCTCGATATCAAGCTGCGTGACTGCTCCGTTTCTGCCGAGGATCCGCGAAGGGGAGGAAAGGAACTCAAACGCGAAGCGTGTGGCGGATTGCTTGGGATCGGCCTTGGGCAGGGCGTCCAGGATCTTTTGTCGACCCTGCTCCGGATCCTGGTTAACCGCCTCCAGGAGGGGTTGCACACGGCGTATCTCGGCGTCAAAGGCATCCAGGTCGAGATTGGGGATGATGTGCTTCATCTCCTCCTTTGTGAAATTCACTTCGGCGGGCCCGCGCCGCACCACGCAAATGATCTCGTCGACCTTGACAGTGCCCATCAAGAAACGCGCCAGGTCAATCATGACATTGCCCGCGCCAATTATGGCGCACCGCCTGCCGAAGTGGAACTCCTGGTTGCTGTAGGGCGGCAGCTTGTTGTAGTGATACACCACGTCCTTGGCATGATAGACGCCCCGGAGATCCTCTCCCTCCAGCCCCAACCACTTGGTCCCCTGCGCGCCGGCAGTCACCAGAATGGCCTGGAAGCCCAGCCCCCGGAGGTCATCCAGTGTGAGACTCCCCCGGGTTCCGATCAAGACGTTCCCAAAATAGGTGATGCCGGCGGTGCCCAGGACCTGACCGAACTGCCTTCGCAGGCCATCCTTCATCACAGTCTTCTCAAAATAGATCCCATATTCAGCCAAGCCACCGGGTTTTATATCGCGGTTGAAGAGCACGACCTGATTGCCTTGCAGCGCCAGTTCTCGCGCTCCAAAGAGTCCTGCTGGGCCAGCTCCGACGACCGCCACGAAGTGCGACTTCTGTTGTGACACAATTCCCTCCTGGAGGATTTCGATAGGGCGCGGGGATTATATTGGATTTGCGTGGTCCGTACAAGCGGCCGGAAATGGCGAATTCCTTGCACGGGGAGCGCTGCCTGTCGCGCCGCGTGTCCTGTCGACCGCTGCCTGTCGCGCCGCGTGTCCTGTCGATCGCGCCGGTCTTCTGCCTGGCGCCGCCTTCTCAAGGTCAGACGCTCACACCTGGGAGCAACCTGCTTCCAGCAAGCACGGCCCAAACGGCGCCTATGCTAAGATTGGCTAGTCCATCTCCAAGGAGGACCCATGACACTGCCGGATGACAGGCGCCGAGGGAGTCCCCGCGATCGCTTCCGGAGCATTTTGTCGGCAGAGAAGGACGACGAGAACGCGCCGGAAAGCCGAAAACCGCCCATCGTTAAGCTGCCAACGGTGGGCCCGTCGGCGGAGCAGTCCGAAGCCCGCCCGTCAGCGGGTGTGGGCCGGCCTTCCACTGGCTCGCAAGCCAGCTGGCGAGTTCTTCCGGCCTTCTGGACCATCGGAGGCATTCTCTCTGTTGTGGCCAACGTGGTTCTCCTGGCGATGGTTGGACAGACGCCCAGGAGCGCCCTCGAGCTCGGTAGCGCGGGCCTCGAGAGCAGGGCCCTGGCGGGAGTATTCTCCGGCCTGCAAAAGATGGATCAAGCTCACATCAGGACGAGCATCCCGCTGGTGACGACCCTCTCGTTGGATGCCTCGGTTCCAGTCAAGACCTCGACCAGCATGACGCTGGCACGGGATGTGCTCATCAGCGGCGCTCACGTGAGCCTCAACGCGGCCGGTGTGAGCATCGACGCGCCGGCCGACGTAACGCTGCCGGCCGGGACGGTGCTTGACATCAATCTTGACCTCGTGCTGCCGATGACCTCGATATTGCCCGTTGCCGCCGAAATCCCTGTCGATATCGCGGTTCAGGACACGGAGCTCCACGTCGCCATTCAGGAGCTGCAGGATTCGCTGCGCCCGCTGCTGTGCGCAGCGTCGCCCAACTCGACGCTGCCCGACGGCACGGCGTTGTGCCGATGAGCTGCCGACCAACGATAGAAGGTCTGGCAAGTATAATGCCCGCCCATGCCCAAGACTCACACTAGGCTCAGACTTCCCAACGGCCTGCATGTACTGCTGAAAGAAATCCATACCACGCCCTTGATCTCGGTGTGGGTTTGGTACCGCGTCGGATCGCGTGACGAGACGCCCCCGTTCACCGGCATTTCGCACTTGGTGGAACACATGCAGTTCAAAGGGACGCGGCGCTTTCCGGCAGAGTTGATGGACAAGGCGGTTGCGCGGGTGGGCGGAACACGAAACGCATTCACCTTCCTGGATTGGACCACCTACTTCGAGACGATGCCTGCCGACCAGATCGACTTGGCGCTGCAGATCGAGGCCGACCGCATGCGGCACAGCCTGTTCGACCCACAAGAGCTGGCGGCAGAACGCAGCGTGGTCATCTCCGAACGAGAGGGCCATGAAAACGAGCCCATGTTCCTGCTGGGCGAGGCTGTGCAGCATGCTGCATTCCGTGTGCACCCGTATCATCACGAGGTGATCGGTGACATGGCCGACCTCCTCAGCATGAGACGTGATGACCTGTACCGGCACTATCGTACGTATTATGTTCCGAACAACGCTGTTGTGAGCGTTGCAGGCGATTTTGAGACGAAGGATATGGCCAAGCGCATCCGCCGGCACTTTGGCGGGATCCCCGCAGGCATGGTGCCACCGCGCTTGAGCCGGACGGAGCCGGAGCCGCGGGGCGAAGCACGCGTCAAGGTTGAAGGGCCAGGCGAGACGACGTACCTGCAGGTGGCGTTCCGACACCCAGCGGCATCGCACTCGGACTTCTTTGCGCTGAGCGTAATGGATAGCCTGCTGGCCGGACCCAGTAATCTGAACATGTTCGGCGGCGGGGGCATTTCAAACAAGACCTCCCGCCTCTATCGAGCTCTGGTTGACAAACAGTTGGCTGTGGGTTTCTCGGGAGGATCCAATCTGACGATTGACCCTCACCTGTACACGATTTCGGCTACGTTGCACCCGCGGCGCGGCCCCGCCGAGGTCCTTCAGGCCCTGGATCGCGAACTCCTTCGCCTGCAGACCCAACCGGTGCCGCGCAGCGAGATCGCTCGGGCCATCAAGCAGGCGCGCGCGACCTTCGCCTATGGAAGTGAAAACATCACTAACCAGGCATTCTGGCTTGGGTATGCTGAAATGTTCGCCTCCTACGCCTGGTTCGAAAGCTATTTGCAGAATCTGGCGCGGGTGACCGCCGCCGATGTCCGTCGTGTCGCGCGCAGGTACCTGCAACCCCGCTCCCGAGTGGTTGGCGTGTATGTTCCGACCGGAAATGGCACCGCAGGATGACCACGCAGCAGACAAGAAAGCACATGGCGAGACTTTCCCTTCCCGGGCCCGAGAGTATCGTACGGGAGGTCCTGGCGAACGGGATCACTATTCTGGCACGCGCCGACTTCAGCAGTCCTTCGGTGACGCTGAGCGGCTATCTCGGCGCCGGAAGCATACTTGACCCCGAGTCGAAGCTCGGCCTGGCGGACTTCACAGCATCTGCCCTCATGCGAGGCACGCGGCGGCACGGCTTTGATGATCTCTTTAACAAGCTGGAATCGGTGGGGGCCAGCCTGGGATTCGATTCCGGCATCAACACCACGAGTTTCCACGCTCGTTGCCTGGCCGAGGATTTGCCCTTGCTGGCGCAGCTGCTGTCCGAAATCCTCCGTGAACCAATGTTCCCGCAGGTCGAGATCGAGAAACTGCGCCATCAGCTGTTGACAAGCCTCGCGATCCGCGCCCAGGACACGGCTGATATGGCCGACTTGGTGTTCGATGGAATGCTATACCGGGGTCACCCCTATTCGAGGCCGGAGGACGGCCATCCGAGCACGATCAAGGCGATCAAGCGGGGTGATCTGGTTGATTTTCATCAGCGGACCTTTGGTCCGCACGGAATGGTGATCGCCGTGGCGGGCGGGGTGAGTCCAAAGCGCGCGGTGGCCAGCCTTGCACGCACCCTGGGCACTTGGAGGAACCCTGCGCAGGTCCGATCCGAGGTGCCCGGAGATCCCAAGCGCGTTCAGACAACCCGGAGCCGCCACCACAAGATTGCGGGCAAGGCTCAGGCTGACCTCCTGATTGGCACGAATGGACCGCGGAGGACCGACAAGCGCTGGCTGGCCGCGTCGCTCGGGAACTCCGTCTTGGGCCAATTCGGCATGATGGGGCGGGTGGGCCGGGCAGTACGGGAGCAGTCCGGCTTGGCCTATTATGCGTATTCCAACCTGGCGGCTGGCCTTGGACCCGGCGCCTGGACGGTCAGTGCAGGGGTTAACCCGGCAAACCTGGATAGGGCCGCGGGTCTGATCGTCCGCGAGTTGCGGCGCTTTGTGGATCGGGGCGTCACGCCGGAAGAATTGGCAGATTGCAAGGCCAATTTTGTTGGAAGACTCCCCCTGTCGCTGGAGTCCAATGCCGGCGTTGCAAGCGCGCTCTTGAACGTGGAGCGGTATCAACTCGGCATGGACTACTACCAGCGCTACGCCGAACGAATTGAGGCCATCACGCGAACCGAGGTGACTGAGATCGCGAGAGCCTTCATTGATCCTGATCGGCTCGTGGTAGCCACGGCAGGACCCTAGAGGGGGGCGGCAGCGATGAATATACAGCTGAAGACCGGTGTTGACTTGATCGAGATCGACCGGGTGGCAAACGTAGTTCGCCGACACGGCGACAGATATCTCGAACGCATCTACACCGCTGCCGAGCTGGAACAATCTCATCGCAATCCTCAGTACCTGGCGGGACGCTTCGCTGCAAAGGAGGCCGTGGCCAAAGCGCTGGGAACCGGCATTGGGAACGTGGGGTGGCTGGAGATTGAGGTCCTGGGGGATGAACAGAACGCCCCTGTGCTCAAGCTCTTCGGAGCAGCCCAGAAACGTGCGCAGGAGCTCGCGTTGACGGACTGGTCGGTCAGTATCAGCCACAGTGTGACACATGCTGTGGCGTTCGTGGTCGCCCTTGGCGCCACTTGAGCCAAGCCTGGATCGAACTTTGCGCGGGACCAATGCAAGCTTGGCTTGGGCGAGACCGAGTTGATGCCTCTCCCCCCGTCGACGCCGACCATGGTGCAAAGCGGTTGGATGGGTCTCCAGGCAGGAGGCAGGCCGGCCACGGCTGCCAGGCGACCGCGGGATCAGAGTCCCGCAGCGGCGGGCAGCGATGCTGAAGAAACGTGCCGCAGGACGGCGTTGCCCTGGCATCGTTGCCGCCCCGGCCAATCCAATGAATGGCATCCGGCGTGAAACCCTGACTCGCGAGGCATTGCATTGATATCTGAATCACCCCTTCTTGGGTACCTCAAGAACCGTATAGACCTGCGTCAGATTCCGTTCAGCGAGCGCGCCTCGCGGCTGCTTGTCTTTCGCTCCGACCATCATTTCACGATCCGGCTCGCCGAGCGCTGGTTCAAGCTAACCGGTCAGCTTTCCGGATACAGGCAGCGCCCCGCGCTGATTGACAATTGGGTGCTGACGGACGGGAATGGCCGCCCATTGGATCTAGTCGTTACAACAAACGCTCACAAACTGGAGGTCAGCACCAGTCTGGGAGAATTTGTCCTGAGCTTCGTGGATCCGGAGACGCTGCTGCTGACTCTTCCGCCTGTTCGCTGCGGAATTACTTTCGAGGCCAGTCTGGACAATGCCCGGCCTGACCGCCGCGGCGGCGTCTTGCGCCTAACGGGCGACATCCGCCGGAATGTGGCGTATACCACCGATGCTCGTGTCGTTCGGAATGAGGCGAATGCCCGGATTCCAGGCAATCAGTCCGTCCAGCTGCTGCTGGATGGGTCCGAAGGTGGCAAGAGTTTTATGTTGAATGTCACGCCTCGTCTGGGATTCAATCGCTATGTTCCGTCCCCCGCCGACGCGCTCGACGAGGCTGCGCGCCGCTGGCACGATTGGTTTGCCGCGGCGCCTGAAGTGGCCCCCGAGCATCGCGAGCAGTACTACTATGCTTGGTGGATCATGCGCGCCGGCTTGATCTCAACACGGTTCTACACAACCCGCGAGGCGATGACTCCATCCATGACCCACTACGTGGGAGTGTGGCAGTGGGATGCTTACTTCCATGCTCTGGCATACCGGCACGTGGACCGGCGCCTGGCGCAGGATCAGATCCGCATCATGCTGGATCACCAGAGGGACGATGGGATGATCCCGGATGCCATCCATGATGAGGGCACCGTAACGCATCTCAACGCGCCGGTGGAGGCGGATGTCACCAAGCCGCCTTTACTGGCGTGGTCAATCTGGAAGCTGTACGAACTGGACGCAGATCGCCAGTTCTTGGAAGAGATTTACGAGCCGGTCGTCAGGTGGAACACATGGTGGTTCGAGAAGAATGATCTGGATGGCAACGGGTTGTGCGAATACCAGCATCCATTCTCGTCCGGGCTGGATGACAGTCCCCTCTGGGACGACGGCATGCCGGTGGAGTCCCCTGATCTCAACACCTACCTCTACCTGCAGCAGGAGGCGCTGGCCCGCATCGCCAAGGCTATCGGAGAGACGATTGAGGCGGAGATGTGGCAGGAGCGCGCCCGAGCCATGGCAGAGCGCCTCGTTCGAATCAGCTGGGACGGGCGCGCCGGCTACTTCTGGGCACGGCGCAATGGGCGGCCGGTGGATGTGCGCACCCCATTCAATCTTTTTCCTCTGCTCACCGGACGCCTTCCGGCTGAGGTCTCGAAGCGGCTTGTTGGCCATCTTCTGGACGAACGCCAGTTCTGGTCGCGGTATCCGGTTCCGAGCGTGGCGATGGACGACCCAAAGTACAACCCCCTGCGGATGTGGCGCGGACCAACCTGGGTGAACATCAACTATTTGCTGATCGAGGGTCTGCAGCGTTCGGGGTATCCTGAGCTGGCACGCCGGTTGCGGCAACGCACCCTCGATCTCATCTGCGGCCGCAAGGACATCTACGAGTACTATCACCCTGAGACTGGGGAGAACCCCCCCGAAGCTGCGGCCACATTTGGGTGGTCCTCTTCCGTTTTCATCGATCTTGCCATCCAGGCCGCCCGGGAGCAGGGCGGCGCCGGAGCCTAGCCTTCGGCAGGAATCATCGCCGTGAGCAGGCCCTCGCCCGCATCGCAGCGATTTTGGTCTCCCGGCGGCGCTCCGTGGGGGGCGTGCGACCACCCAGTTCACGGGGAAAGTCCGATAGCGCTAATCCGGGACCGGGCCTGAAGCTTGTGGAAAACCGGGGCAGCCTTCCCGCGGGGCTGGCTCTTAAGCCACATTGACGCCAAGTCCTCTTTTGGTATAATTCGCCTGCTTAATCGCCGACGTAGCTCAATCGGCAGAGCACCCGCCTTGTAAGCGGGCGGTTACGAGTTCGATTCTCGTCGTCGGCTCCAGGCGCTGATCGGCTTGTCGGTTCGTCTCTTGCAGCATGGGATAGGGACGAAGCGACGAGCGGAGCAGGTGCCGGAATACCATAGCGCGGGCGGTTACCCAAGTGGCCAAAGGGGACTGACTGTAAATCAGTTGTCAGAAGACTTCGGAGGTTCGAATCCTTCACCGCCCACAACCTCGCCAAGGCGGGGTGGGCAGGGAAATCCGGCCCATGTAGCTCAGATGGCAGAGCACACCCTTGGTAAGGGTGGGGTCGTGGGTCCAATTCCCACCATGGGCTCCAGTGCTGAAGCAGGACCTCGGTCGAAAAGGAGAAGAGGACATGGCGAAGCAGAAGTATGAGAGGACGAAGCCGCATCTGAATGTGGGGACGATGGGGCATATTGATCATGGGAAGACGACGCTGACGGCGGCGATCACGAAGGTGAGTCAGATGCTGGGGAAGGCGGAGTTTCGGGCGTAT
>DATIPW010000008.1:0-10278 GCA_035471605.1 Anaerolineales bacterium
AGTAGTTACGATCGTGGCGCGCCATACGTATGCGCTGACGGCTTCAGACCACCCACAGCGCATCAGGGGTGCAGGGAGCCCAGAGGAGCGAATCAGCCGTTGAACGCCCGGAGCGGGGGTGCCGGTCTCGTCGACATTGCCCGCAGGACGGCGCGCTGCTGCCTGCGGCCCAGGGGGATTCGCTCAGCGCTATGGCAGCCGCTCCTGCTGCTGGTGCTGGTTGGCGGTGCAGACTTCTTTCATTTCCGGGATTTCGGCCTGTATGAGGACGACTACTTCTTTATTGGGCAGCCCCTCGTCTGGACCGGTGCTGAGTTCGTGAAGTCGCTCGAGGTGATATGGACCTGGCCTCAGGGCAGACCCATCGGCTACCTGCTCTGCTACGTCATAGCCTACGTGGCAGGCAGAATGGGTGGCCTGCAGGCCCTGTACGGGGCCGCATATGTGGTGCAGGCGACCAACGTACTTCTCTTGTATTTCCTGCTCAGGCGCATGGGGTTTGCCGTCGAAGCCTGGCTGGGCTCGTTGCTGTTCGCGCTGTTCCCGGCCGATACCACCCGCAGTTTCCTGATGCACTCCTTCGGTCTGCATAGCTCATTGACTTTTGTGTTGCTCGCCGCCCACGCCCACCTTTCCAACCGGTCGGCCGGCGTTCATCTGGGGGCCCTGGCCGCCTTGCTGACCTACGAGACACCGTATCCGATTATCCTGGCCTTTCCCCTGCTCAACCTGAAATGGGAACAGCTTTCTGCAAAGCGGATCTTGCGGCATACGGGGACATGGCTCGTATTGCTGGTGATGGCGGTACTGCTGCGCCTGGCCCTTGGGGAGAGCCGGGCACAGTCACTGCCAAGCGATTCGGTCGGCGTACAAGAAACGATCGGCAGAATCCTGTTATCGCTCGTTTGGGGCCCATTCGTCTCCCTGCGTGCTATGTGGCGCGGTCCAAAATGGAGTCTTGAGAACTGGAATCTGGAGCTGACAATCGTACTGTTGGTGACCTTTCTGATCTTGGTGGGTAGTTGGAACTGGCTAGCCAAGGCATTGGTGAATGACGAGCTTTCCGCTGCGAGCGACCGTGGCAGCCAGGCGTCAGGCACCGAACGTTCCGTCAAGATGGGCCACGGCGCGGGGCGCACCGTCAGGCTTCTGCTGGCGGGCCTGGCCATGTTCATCCTGGGATACGGATTGGCTTTCACCCACTTCCCGCCCACCCCATACGTGGGGCGGCTTACCTCCGTCCACATGGCGGGCAGCCTGGGTGCGTCGATCGCTCTGGCGGCGGCTGCTCGTTTGCTGTTGACGGTTGCACGCTTGCATTGGATCCGTGGGCTGCTGTCCGCTTTGCTTGCACTGTATCTGGCACTGGCTGTAGCATACCGATTCTCGATTCAACAAGGCTTTGTGGCAGCTTGGAACCATCAGCGCCGATTCTGGACAAGCGCGTTGTCGGTGCTTCCTGACCTCGCGGATCGCACCGTCGTTTTCGTGCCTCAAGATGGCCTGCCTGAGGGCAGATTCATTCAGGCACATTCCTGGGCGGCACCGTTGGTGCTCTCGCAACTGCTGGAATTCCCGGCGGATTGGGAGGTCCACCCACGGCTCTTCATTGTCTCGGATGACTGGACGGACGGGCTTGAGCGCGTGGGCAACGAACTGGTGTGGCGGGTGCCAGCCGGTGCCGACCCGCCCCATGACGAGATCCTTCCGGAGGGCAATCTCATTCTCTTGACTTGGAAGGGGGGGCAACTGCAGCGCAGGTGGGGATCCGTACAGATCAACGGCCATGACTTCGCGCTCAAGCCGCTTCCCGACGCGATGCCGCCAGCCCGGCCACACGCTCCTGTGTACGCGCTGCTTATCGATGAAAAGCAGTGACGCAGCCCCCGTGAAGACCGCCGGGAAATCGCAGAAGAGAATGGAGAAAGCGGCTACCGGCCATCCCTTCCACCCGGACGCGAACGTGCGTTGCACCCTTGCTTCAGGCGCGATCGCGAAAACCATCACCAAGAAACTGGCATGGTCAAAGTAGAAAGCTTGCACGCCGGCACTTCACCTCGGCCCTCCCATAGCATCCTGGTGGCCTTGCTTGCAGCGGTGCCGGTCATCGGCAGCTATGTCTGGTTCGCGACGACCGGGACCTGGCGAAGCTGGCCGGGGGGAACGACCTACTATGACCAGCTGGCCAACGCCTTCCGTGCAGGCCATGCCTGGCTCGATGCCAAGCCGGAGCCTTTGCTGCTGGCCCTGGCCGATCCCTACGACCCCTCGCAACGACAGAATGTGCCGCATTTGTGGGATGCCTCGCTCTTCGAAGGACGGTACTACCTGTACTTCGGTCCGGTACCGGCCCTGCTCTTGACGGCCGCAAAGACGATTCATCCAATGCAGCTGCGTGATGTGCAAATCGCCTTCGCCTTTACTTGCGGGATATTCTTCATGCTGGAGCTTCTGATTCTCAGGATATGGAAGCGTGGTTTTGCAGATATCCCTGCGCTGGTTGTGGCCTGCATGATCGCGGCAGTCGGATTGATGCACCCATACCCTTGGAGCCTGGGCAATCGAGCCTGGGTTCATGACTCGGCGATCGCTGCAGGTACCTTCTTCTTCCTGGCGGGGCTGTACGCTGCCCTGCTCTCCTTGGCCGATGCCAAAACGAGCGGCCGGTGGGCACTCGCTGCCGGGTGCTCTTGGGGGCTTGCGATCGGTTCGCGCATGGCACAGCTGGTCCCAGTGCTTTTTGTAGTTGCCTTGGTCTTTCTGGGGACGCGGCAGGCTGGAGGTGTCCGTGCCGTCCGATCGGTGAGACGACGAGTAATTCCCGGACTGGCCCTTCCGCTGGCAATCGCCATTGCCGCGCTGGGGTTGTACAACTATTCACGCTTCCGATCGGTTTTCGAGTTTGGGCAGACCTACCAACTTGCATTCCTGAACTTGCATGCAAACTCGACGGATATCTTCTCCTTCAATTACGTGGTCCAGAATCTCCACAACTACTTGTTTATGCCACCCAAACTCCGACTCAATTTCCCTTGGATTTGGATGCAGATGGGAATCAGAAGGCCTCTGCTTCCCGGGCTGGGGATGCCGCCTCTGTATTTTTCCGAGATCATCACCGGGCTGCTCTATACCACGCCCGTTCTGGTATTGGCGTTGCTTCCGGTGATTTGGAGGAGGCGTGGGCCCAAAAACGGAGGCAAGGCAGAGCCATCAGGGGGCGCAGTCGGCTGGCTGGAAATCGCCTTGGGCGGTTCCGCGCTGGCCACCTTTGCCTTCTTTCTGTGCTATTTTTGGGCCTCGACGCGGTTCAGCATGGACTTCCTCCCTTCGGTGCACTTGCTGGGCCTGATGGGTTTCTGGCGGCTGGAACGGCGCTGGAGGCAGGTTCCGATCGCACGCGTATCCTTGCTAGTCCTGGGGACGGGATTGCTGGCGGCCTCGGTGCTGATCAGCCTGCTGCTGGCAATCGGATTGAACGCCAGCGAATTCAGAAAACTCAATCCCGAATTCTGGATGCAGCTGAACAATCTTCTCCGCCCCTGAGGCCTTCCTGGAAGCGCCTGGGGTCTGGGGCCGACGACATGGCATGAGACCAGCAGCTGCGTGCCGGCTGGACTCGGTGCACTGGTTATTCCATGAGTGCCGGAGCCGCCCGTTGCCGGCTAGCGATCGAAGAGGGTGTTCTTGTACCCCAGGGCGGCGAAGAACCTGGCCAGGTAGGTTTCGGCGTTCTGCTGCGCCAGTTGGAGGATGCCATCCTCCTCGGCGGCCTTGCGGATCTCCGCCTCGGCGGCCTGCCGGGCCGTGGTCTCCAGGTCGACATTGGGACGCGTGAGGGCGCCGGTGTCCCGGTCATAGACGTAGGACTTGTCGTTATCGAGGGTGGCGATGAAGACCTCGGCGGGCGGCAGCTTGACGCGCAGCACTCCGTTCTCCAGCCGCAGATCCTCCGGATTGAGCTTCGACATATCGATGCCGGCAATGACCCGCCCGTGGGCCACGAACAGCAGCCGGTCGCCAAACAGGAAGCCGAAGGCGCCCTGGCCGATCTCGGCGGTGATCACTTTCTCCACAGAGTACTGAATGGTTTCCAGCCGCGCCAGGGCGCGGACCTCGGTGATGTAGGTGACGGGGTCAGGGATCACAGTGGGCGTGGGATTGAGCAGCTGTGCGACCTGCGTTTGCAGGCCGCGGTTGGCCTGCTGGAAGGGGGCCATGACCTGCTCGGTGGAGCGCTGGATGTTCTGCACGATGTAGTAGGCGGCAGCGGCGATTACAATTACGATCAGGATCGATAGCAACGTGGGCACCACGTTGGGAGAACGATTTTCTTTCATGCACTGCCTCCAGACTGGGGATCTCCTGGCGCAAGGCGCCAGCTCCCGTTGATTATAACGATAGCCCTGCCGCAGACCCCCGACCCAAAGGTCCGGGTCGCCCGATGAAGCCACTGCTGCTCGTACTCCTGCTTGGGACGGCCGGCTGCGCCCTGTCGATGCCGGGTGGACGCTTGGCTGCGGCCAGCCCCACGCCCAGCCCCGCCCCGGGTCCGACAGCGGCGCCGGCGACGCCGGAGGCGCCGCTTGGGACGCAGCAGAATCCGCTGGTGGTGGCGCTACCTCCCTCGAGAACACAACCGCAAGGCGACGTGCTCAACGCGGGCCAGGTCCTGACCTCCCTGCTCGAGAAGAACACGGGCTACGATTTTGCGTCCGTGCTGCCGCCGACGGAGGGCGAGTTGATCCGTGGCATCGGCAATGGGGATACGGATATCGCCGCGCTGTCTCCGTTCGGGTATCTGCTGGCCAGCGAGAGTGGAGAGGCGCGTGCGGCCTTCGCGCGCGAACAGAGCGGCAAGATCTTCTACGGGGCCGAGCTGATTGCGCCGGCGTCCGGCTACCGTTCCTATTGGGACCCGGTGCAGCAGGCCAATGCAGCCGCGGCCCCAGCGGCTCTGGCGCAGCTCGCCGGCAAGAAACCGTGCTGGACGGATGCGCACTCCCCTTCCGGCTATGTGGTGCCGCTGGGCACGCTGAAGCAGGCCGGCGTGGCGACGCGCGAGGCAGCATTCCTGGCGAGCCATACGGCCGTAGTGCGCGCCCTGTATGCCGGCGGCATTTGTGACTTCGGGGCAACGTATGTGGGGGCGATCGACTACCCGGGGCTGGAGGACGAGCTGCCGGATGTGAACAAGCGGATCCTGGTGATCTGGCGGATCCCCGCCATCATCCCGTATGAGACCCTGGCCTTCAGCAGCCGGATCCCGATCGAGATGCGTCGTATGCTTACGCGCACACTAGTGGATCTGATGGACACGGATGAGGGCCGGTCTGCGATGCAGGTCCTGTACGGATTCGACGCGATGCAGATTGTCGACGACGGGCAATACGAGGAGTTCCGGTCCATCGTGGAGGCCTCGGGGCTCAAGCTGGAGGGCCTGATCGACCCGTAGACAACCTGGAGATGCAGTTTTTAAGATGCATTGCTTGCCTTTCGTGCCGAATGGGATTATTATGGTAGGCAAGAACGTGAACAGTCCCCATTTCCCAACCATTCCATTTGAGAGGAGAAACACATGTCCAAACGCCTTACCTTTGCTGTAGCGGCGCTGGTCCTGTCGCTGTCCATGATCATGGCAGCGTGCGCTCCGGCCCCCGCGCCCACCGAGGCTCCCGCGGCGCCGACGGAGGCCATGCCCGAGCCGACGGAAGCACCGGCCGAGCCGGCCGTTGGCTCTGCCGAGCGCCCGATCAAGGTGCTCTTCGTCCCCTCGGTCGATGCGAACGTGATCGTGACCGGTGGCGAAGTCATGGCGAATGCGCTCAACGAGGCGACCGGCCTGACCTTCGAAGTCAGCGTTCCGACCTCCTACGCCGCGACCATCGAGGAGATGTGCGCTTCTCCGACTGACACGATGGCCTTTATCCCAGGCCTGGGCTACGGGCTGGCCAGCCAGCTGTGCGGCGTGGACGTTGCCTTCAAGGCTGTCCGCTTTGGCTATGACGTCTACTGGGCGCAGTTCCTGGTGCCGCGTGACAGCGACATTGCCAGCATGCAGGACCTGGAAGGCAAGAAGTGGGGCTACGGCGATCCCGGTTCCACCTCCGGCTACATGGTGCCTCTGGTGATGTTCCAGGAGGCCGGCATAACGCCTGGCGAGCAGGTCCAGACCGGCGGACACAACCAGTCGGTGCAGGCTGTGTACGACGGCGAGGTTGATTTTGCTACGACGTTCTTCAGCTGGCCGACGGATGTGGACAGCGGGGACTCGATCGTGGACACCGCCAATCCCGACATCCCGGATGACCTGATTGACAGCTGCGGTCTGGATGCCGACGGCAGGCTGGTGTGCGGCAACTACCGCGTGCGCGATGCCCGCGCCAACATCCGCGAGGGCGCACCGGACGTGGTACAGAAGGTCAAGATCCTGATGATCTCCGGCGACATCCCGAACGATACGCTGTCCTTCAGCCCGGACTTCCCGGCGGATGTACGCGCCGAGATCGAAGCGGCGCTGCTGGCCTTCGCCGAGACCGAGGCCTGGGGAGAGTCGATCGGCAACCAGGACTTCTATGACTGGTCGGGAATCAGCCCGGCGACCGACGCGGAGTACGACGTGATCCGCTTGATGGTGAACGCAACCGGACTGACCCTCGAGAGCCTGGGCCAATAGCCATTTGCCTCAACACACAATCTGGGCAGGGAGACCCCCTGCCCAGATTCTTAGATGACCCCAGGACCCAAGCCGGGGCGCGCAGCTCCACGTGGCGCGCCCCGGCTTGCACTCTGAACGAGGTGTGCTGAATGCTCAAAGTTGAGAACCTGACCAAGATCTACCAACCCGGCGGCGTGCTGGCGCTGGAGAACGTCAGCTTCGAGGTGCCCAAGGGCCAGTTCCTGGCGGTGATCGGACTGAGCGGCTCGGGCAAGTCGACCCTGCTGCGGTGCATCAACCGCCTGATCGAGCCCACCTCCGGGCGGATCACGCTGGACGACGACGACATCACGGCCGCCAACCAGGAGCAGATGCGCAAGATCCAGCGGCGGATCGGGATGGTCTTCCAGCATTTCAACCTGGTGAGCCGCTCCACGGTCATCACCAATGTGCTGGCGGGCCGCCTGGGATATGTCAATCCGGCCTGGAGCCTGCTGAACCGCTTCCCGGCCAAGGATATCCAGAAGGCCCACAAGGAGCTGGAGCGGGTGGGCATCGGCGACAAGGCCGGCGTGCGCGCGGATACCCTGAGCGGCGGGCAGCAGCAGCGCGTGGGGATCGCCCGGGCGTTGATGCAGGATCCCGAGCTGATCCTGGCGGACGAGCCGGTGGCGAGCCTGGACCCGGTGCTGGCTCACAGCATCATGAAGTACCTGCAGGACATCAACGAGCAGGACGGGGTGACGGTGCTGTGCAGCCTGCATTTCCTGGATATCGTGCATCGCTATGCAGACCGGGTGATCGCCCTCAACGAAGGCAGGCTGGTCTTCGAGGGGCTGCCGTCGGAAATCGACGACAGAAAATTCAAGGAAATCTACGGTCGCGAGGCCGAACGCGTAGGGTGAAGCATGCAAAAGAAACGACCTTCTCCGCTGAGATCGCTCAGGGTGGGCCTGGCTGTCATCCTGGGGGTGATCGTCTACGCCTACGGCTTCGAGATCACGCAGATCGATCTGGCGGAGCTTAGAAGCGAGCAGCGTCAGACGAGCCTGGTGCGGGTGCTGAGGGCGCTGGCCCAGCCGGAATTCCTGGAGTTCGAGCGGGAGGAGCAGGCAGTGGTGGTGCCGGTGTACGTGCCCTGCCCGGCCGAGGGGAGCCTTCCCAAGGTGGAGCCGGCGGGGACGGACGGGCAGCGGCTGACGATCGATCCGGCATGCGGGTCACCCGGCGACGTGGTGCGGGTGGAGGGAGCCGGATTCTTCCCGCACGTGGAGGGGCCGGTGCGCTTCGTGCCCGGCAGCGATCCCGCGAACTCCGTGCAGCTGGGACGGGACGTGGCCCAGACGGACGGCGCGGGCAGCTTCAGCGTCTCGATCGAGTTGCCGGACCGCCAGAGCGAAGATGTGCAGTACATCCGGGCGACGATGCGGCGCAACGTGGGGGCGCCGCAGATCACCCGCACCGCCCGGGACACCTGGGGGAAGATCATCGAGACGGTGTTCCTGGCGCTGCTGGCCACGACCTTCGGCACGGCGCTGGCGATCCCGCTCAGCTTCCTGGCTGCGCGCAACCTGATGAAACCGATCCGCAGCCCGCTGGCCAGCATCGCGCTTTCGGCCCTGGGCTGGCCGGCCGGGGTCTGGATCGGCCTGCAGGTGGTGACGCAAATCTCGCGTCTCTCGACCCAACTGGCGGGCAACAGCCTGGTCAACCTGGGCGCGGTGCTGGTGTCGGCAGCCGCAGGGTGGACGATCGTGCGCTGGGCCATGCCGCCGGAGGAGAAAACGGAGCCCGGGCGCGGGCTGCGCATGGCGCGCGTGGGCGCGCTGCTGGGGGCCACGCTGCTGGGATTCTTCGGCCTGCTGCAGCTGGCCGAGTTCACCGCCGGTGTGAGCCTGACGATCCAACCCATGCTGGGGCTGGCCGGTTTCCTGGCCACCTTCCTCTTCCAGGTGAGCGACATCCTGCGCATCGGCACGCCGCTGATGGGAGCGCTGGTCAGCGGGAGCGTGGTCGGCAACCTGCTCGGCCGCATCGGCCAGCGCGCGGCCGAAACCCGGCCGGCGGGCAGCGTCAGGTTGATCAACCTGGTGACCGCGGCGGCGGCGGGGGCGACGATCTTTGCCCTGACGGGCGCGCTGATCGAGTGGCTGTACCAGATCGGGCGGCCCGAGTTCACCCTGTGGATCCCGATGGCGGTGGGCAGCGGGCTGGGGCTGATCCTGGCGCTGTTCTCCCCGGTCAAGTCCACGCTGCCGGTGGGCCTGGTGATCTACAGCGTCACGCGCACCATCCTGAACAGCCTGCGGTCGGTGGAGGCGCTGGTGATGGCGATCGTGTTCGTGATCGCGGTCGGCATCGGACCCTTTGCGGGCGTGATGGCCCTCGGGCTGCACACAATCGTCAGCCTGGCCAAGCTGTACTCCGAGCAGGTGGAAAGCATCCTGCCCGGGCCACTGGAGGCGATCCGGGCGACCGGCGCCAACCGGCTGCAGACGATCGTCTATGCGGTGGTGCCGCAGATCATTCCCCCGTACATCTCGTACACGATGTACCGCTGGGACATCAACGTGCGCATGTCAACCATCATCGGGTTTGTGGGAGGCGGCGGCATCGGCTTCCTGCTGCAGCAGAACATCAACCTGCTGAACTACCGCGCCGCCAGCGCCCAGATGGTGGTGATCGCGGTGGTGGTCTCGATCATGGACTACCTGAGCTCCGTGATGCGCGAACGATACACCTAGGACGGCAGAGCGCCCGCCAAGCGCGGGCCATGACGCCGGCGAGCAGCCACATCAACTGTCGCACAAAGGGCGATCCTGAGGATCGCCCTTTGTGCACGACCGCGCGGGAGTGCGCGGCGGGGTAGATTGGAAATTGGTGAGTATTGCCGCGCTCCCGAGGCTGTTCAGGGACGTATTGATATAATCGGCCGGATGCTTAAACAACTTTGGAAGTTCCTGCGCGGGCTGCTGGCGGCCCTGGCGGTGGCGGGAGCGGCGGCGCTGATCGTGCCGCGGCTGGTCACAACCCTGCACAGCCTGTCACACATCTACAGCGTCGAAACCGCGCCGCCCGAGCGCGCGGTGATCGTCTTCGGCGCGGGCTTGTCGCGCAGCGGGCGGCCCACACCGATCCTGCGCGACCGGGTGCAGACCGCGGCTGACCTGTACTTTGCTGGAAAGGTCGAGAAGCTGCTGATGAGCGGGGGTGAGCGGTCTGCAGATCGAAGCGAGCCCCAATCGATGCGCGAGTATGCCATGAGCCTGGGTGTGCCGGCGCAGGCGATCGTGCTGGACCCCGGCGGCCAGCGCACCTACGACACGTGTTACCGGGCCAAGGCAGTGTTTGGGCTGGACTCGGCGCTGCTGGTCACCCAGGGCTTTCACCTGCCGCGCGCCTTGTTCGTTTGCAACGCCCTGGGGTTGAAGGCCGAGGGCGTGGAAGCCGCCAACCGGCGCTACTGGCCGATCATGTCGCTGATCTGGAACGTCCGGGAGCAGTTCGCGACCTTGACGGCGATGATGGACCTGTACGTCAGCCGCCCACAGCCGGCGATGGACGACCCGCAGCCGATGTTCAGCGGTACGGCGACGCCCGTGCGGGCACGCCCGGCGCTGAAC
>DATIPW010000009.1:0-6680 GCA_035471605.1 Anaerolineales bacterium
CGCTCGGCGCGGAACATCTCGTCTCGCATGGGGTCGTAGACGGCGGCCAGCGTCACCCGGCCTGCCTCGGCATAGGCAATTGATACACAAAAGACCGGCACGTGATGCGCGTAGTTGACTGTCCCGTCCAGCGGATCTACATACCATCGGTGTCCGCTTCTTCCCTCCGTCAACCCACTCTCCTCCGCCATGATGGTGCTGCCAGGCCATCGCCGGTTGATCTCTCCAATCAGTAGATGCTCCGAGGCATGGTCCATCTCCGTGACGAGATCGATGACGCCCTTGTACGAGATCTTCTGCTCCCGGCCGAAACCCTCGCGCAGGATCGCGCCCGCCTGCCGGGCCAGGGATTCAAGGTCCGCAAGGGCTGGCTGCATCATCGGGTCGCGGCCATGGGCTGGCATGACCTAGGCTTCCATCCATATCCGCGGGCCCAGCGCGGATAGAACCAGCTCCACCGCCAGCGCAGCGGTTTGGTTCTCAACATCCAGGATCGGGTTGACCTCGACGATATCCATTCCAATCAGCTTGCCAGTCTCGCCGATCAATTCGCAGGCCACGTGTCCTTCGCGCTGGGTCAATCCGGTGGCGACCGGTGTTCCGACGCCCGGCGCGTGTCGCGGATCCATCACATCCATGTCCAAAGAGAGATACAGGGCATCCGCGTCCTGCATCGCGTGCGCCAGCGCCTTCTCCACCGTTGCCGCCATTCCCAGCCGGTCGATCTGCTCCATGCTCATTACCATCACCCCGGCTTGGCGCAGGTTGGTCTTTTCGCCTTCGTCCAGGTCGCGTGCGCCGAGGATGGCCACCCTCCTTGGATCTATCACGGGCGTGGCCTCGTCCCACAGCCGCGTCAGCCGCGCATCGCCCTGCCCGCACAGGGCCGAGAGCGGCATGCCGTGAATGTTTCCGGAGGGCGTCGTCGCCTGCGTGTTGAAATCTGCGTGCGCATCCATCCAGATCAGGCCCAATTTCCGGGCCTTTGCCGCTCCACGGATGGAGCCCAGCGAAAGGCTGTGATCTCCCCCCAGCACCAGCGGGAAGTGGCCGCTCTGCAAGGCAGTGGCCGCGGCGCCGGCCGCGCGTCGGGACATGGGCACGATGCAGTCGATGTACTTCAGCTTGGGCTCGTCGATCGAACACATTTCCGCGATGGCCACTTCGATATTCCCGGCGTCGTGCACGGTATGGCCCAACGCCTCCAGTTTCTTCTGCAGGTGCGCGTAGCGCATGGCGCTGGGTCCCATGTCCACACCGCGCCGATCCGCCCCCAGATCAATTGGCACACCGATGATATCGATTTCCATCTGTGCTCCGAAGGGATTCAATTCGGCCCATTGTATCAAAGCGGCCCGCCGGCTCGGAACGCGGGCGCAGGTCGTGCTGAATCGGGCGGCCGTCCCGCCAGGGGGATCTAGATCACGCCCAACAGGCGCAGGATATACAGGACCAGCAGCGCCAGCAGGACTACGCCGCAGCCCCGGATGAGCAAATGCACCAGGTGGCCAAAGAGTCGCAACACAGCCACCACCAGCACGAGGAGCGCCACCCCGATCAAGAGCCAGCCCAGCAGGCCGAGGTTGAGGGAAGAAAAATCAAAGGGCATCTGACTGCCGCCTTCTACAAGTGCATCTCATCATACCCCGCATGGACTTCATAGGCCCTGCCGCCCTTGATCACCTGCCGCACCAGGTTGGTCCCAAAACGATATCCCAGGTGCCGGTAGTCTTGCGTATCGAGGATCAGCAGGTCGGCCGATTTTCCGGGCTCGATCGAGCCCACGCGGTCCTCACGGCGGATGGCTCGTGCGGCATTGATCGTCGCTGCGGCGATCGCCTGGGCCGGCGTCAAATCCAGGAAGCGACAGGCCAGGGCAATCGCGAATTGCATTGATTCATTCCAGGCTGTCCCCGGATTGCAGTCCGTCGCCAGCGCCAGCAGGCCGCCAGCAGCCAGGATCTTCTTCGCCGGCGTGAACTCACGCTCCGCCAGCCCAAACGGAGTGCACGGCAGCGACACGGCCGCGGTTTCTGAGCCACCCAGCCTGGCGATGTCCCCCTCGGAGGTCTTGACCAGATGGTCCGCTGAAACGGCTCCCAGTTCGACCGCCAGCGACACTCCTCCCAGGTTCTCAAACTCGTCGGCATGGATCTTCAGCGGGAAGCCCAGTTGCTGCCCCCGCTCCAGGATCTGACGCGATTGATCCAGGGTGAAGGCGTTGTTCTCGCAGAATACATCCACGAAGGGCAGCGGCCGCTCGCCGGAATTCTTTTCCCACCATTCCCTGACCGCCGGCAGCATCTGGTCGCACAGAAGACGGGTGTAGCCCTGTGTATCGTCCTTGTACTCCGGTGCGATGGCGTGGGCGCCAAGGAACGTGACCGCGATGTCTATCGGCACCTGACTCTGCAGCGTCTGCAAAGCCTCCAGCATTCGCAGCTCAGCGTTGGTCTCCAACCCGTAACCCGTCTTCACCTCAACGGTGGTGGTTCCATGGGCGAACATACGCTCAAGTCGCGGTCGGGTCTCGGCCGCCAATTCAAGCGGGGAAGCCGCTCGCGTGCTGCGCACCGTGGAGAGGATGCCTCCACCCGCGGCCAGGATATCCATGTACTTTGCGCCCTCAAGGCGCATCTCAAACTCGCGTGCCCGGTCGCCGGCCCATAGGACATGCGTATGCGGATCCACCAGCCCCGGCATCACCACGCGGCCGTCCGCGTCCAGCCCAGGTTCGTCGGGGTAGGAAGCCCTGAGCTCGCGGGTCGTGCCCACGGCCGCGATCTTTCCCTCCCGGATCAGCACCGCGCCGCCCTGGATGATACCGAGCGCGCCCAGCGCCGCCCCGCGCTGGGGTCCGCCGGCAAGCGTCAGGAGCTCACCTGCAGAATGGATCAGCATCGCCCATCACTTCTGAGCCGTGGCCCACATGTTGAGCATGAATTCAAAGTACCCGAATCTCACTTTGCGCATTTCGAAGCCCGCCTGCCCGAAGTGCCAGCCGATCAGGGGCAGCGTGTACGCGAAGGCATGCTCGCGGATCTCCTCCGCGCTCACCAGGTTCAGCCGCGCCATCAATTGGAGCAAGCCGTCGGACCACGCCGCTGGTGTGGAGAGCACCACCATCCCCTGGCCTTTGAGCACGCGATGACATTCCTTGAAGAGTGCCGCCATGCTCTCAGGGTTGAGGTGCTCCACCACGGCCAGCAGCGTCACCACATCAAAGTACTCGGCCGCAAATGGAAGACGGGGCTCCTGGTTGAGGTTGAGCGCAAAGAACTCGATCTGGTTCTGCTGGGCTGTCTCGTCGGACAGGGGCAGCTGGTCGACGGCAAATTTCTCCTTGAAGGCGGTGTGGGCCAGGAAATATGGATACGAGCCGCAGCCGATGTCAAGAATTCGGCCGCTCCGCAACCTGGCAGGGATCAACTGGTTGGCTTGCTGTGTGCGCAGCCGCGCCAGCAGCGGTTCCAGCAATCCCTTGCCGCGTGTGAATTTGCCTACGAGACGGGCCATGAGCCTTCTGTTTTGTGAAGCGCCGCTGGATTATATCAGTCGGTCCGTCTGGCACCGCGCATCCATGCCACCAGCGCGGGCAGCAGGCTGAGCTTCTTTTGCATCTCGGCCAGCGCCAGCAAGGCGAGCACGTTGAAGAGCACAGCCATCATCGCCACTGCTCCGAATCCCAAGCGCGCGTAGACGAAAGTGGATAGTAGCGCCCCGGCCGAGCGTCCCAAGCCCAAGCCGATGGAATTGAGGGCAATCGTAGTTGCTCGTGCCGCCGGCACGACCTCTGTCATCATCGGCAGCTGGCTCACGAGCATGAACTCAAAGGAGATGTAGAACAGGAACAATCCCGCCAGGGCGCCGGCCTCTGTCCGCCCGATGTACGGCAGAAGTGCCGCGGCCGCCATGTTGGCTGCCAATCCCGCCCCCACGGCCTGTGGTTTTCCCATGCGGTCAGTGATCGTGGCAACCAGGCCCTCGCCGCCCAGTTCCGCCAGGCCAATCACGGCCGAGGCCCCGGCCAGCGCCGCGATCTGCAGCCCAAAGGCGTCTCCCAGCCAAACTCCGAAAACCAGGTTGACGGTCTCGTTCGCCGCGCTGGCCCACAGCGCGATCGACACCCCTGCCAACGCGGGTACAGAATGTACAACGGCCCGCAGATGGGAGAGCGCGGGCGCCGCCCGCATCGTTCCACCGTCGCCCGGGATCAACCACCAGATCACGCCGATCATGCCCAGTCCCAGGATTGCCAGCACGGGAAAGGGAGCCTGCCAGCCGTACCGTGCGATCAGAAAGCCCATGGCCGGCACACCGACGATGAACGCCGCTGACCACGCCATCTCGATGACGGCCACCGCCGTTCCCCGTCGCGCGTAGGACACGCGGTCCCCGAAGTAGGCGTGCATGGCCGGATCGAACAGGCTCTTGCTCAGCATTCCCAGTATGAGCGCCGCCGCGAAAGTGATCACGCCCGGCCACAGCGCCACCAGCGTGGCC
The DNA here is from genome assembly GCA_035471605.1 of Anaerolineales bacterium. Classification (GTDB taxonomy): domain Bacteria; phylum Chloroflexota; class Anaerolineae; order Anaerolineales; family Villigracilaceae; genus Fen-1038. Next base: position 4,504 of record DATIPW010000009.1, read on the forward strand.
CCCACCGTCAGCAGCCCGGCGCCCAACAGCATTCCCAGCCTGCGTCCGTGCGTGTCCGCCAGGGGAGCCAGCAGCGGACCGAAGATGCCGACCGCATTTCTCCCCGTCAAGGCGAACGATAGGGAGATCACCTCCACTCCCAGGCCGCGTGCAAAGACCGAGAGAAACGGATAGACCATCCTGTGCATCGTGTTCAGGATCGTCCGCAGCAGGGAGAGGATGATGAGTTGTGCTCGTGTCCTCATAGGCGCCGTCGCCAGTTGGCGATCCGCCCCCATTCCTTCGCAGGGGTCTCTCGAATAGCGGCCGAATTCTATCAGTCCTGGCTCGGGCCGCCGGGGCGGGCTTTACCAAATCCATACGATTCACTAATCCTGTTCTTCGTTGGCTGCGGTAGTATTCCCCAGGTTGAAGAAAAGGAGTCATTGGATGAGTAGAACTTGGAAGTGGATACTGGGGATCCTTGCCGTGGTGGTCGTTGTCGGCCTTGTCGCAGGTGCCGCCTTCATGTACAGCTATCATGGGACGTGGTGGGGCGCGTGCGGCATCGCCGGTTCGGCCCCGGACGACTGGAAGGCGCCCGGGGGAGCCTACGGCTTCGGCCGCAACCCGCATCATCACATGTACGGCTGGGACCCGCACATGTCCATGATGTACGGCGGCCGCTTCGGGCTTCACCCCTTCGGCATGGGTTTCCTGTGGGTCGGGATTCTGTTTCGCATGCTCCTTCCCCTGGGTCTGCTGGCGCTGGTCGCATACCTGTTCTATCAGATGGGGAAGCGCGCCGGCGGCGCGGGCGCGACTCCATCGTCGCCGCGGCCCTTGCCTGCACGGAAGGTGGCGCGCCGCTAGTTGGCGTTGGTTGCCGCAGCAACCAGGTGATGGAAAACCGGCCTCCTGGCCGGTTTTCGATTCCCGCTGCATCCCCCCTGCCGGCCCGACCCGCTTGCCATGCTAGAATCCCGGATCTGCAGCCGGCCGTGCCCCGCCGCTGCCAGGGAGCCCGCCAGACGGCTGTTGGAGGCAGCGATGAGCCAGAAGGTACATGTGTACGTTGGCACCAGCAAAGGTGCCTTCATCTTTGAGAGCGATCAAGCGCGCCGGAGCTGGAAGCCCAGCGAGATCCTCTTCAAGAGCTGGTTGGTGATGCACATGCGACTTGATCCTCGTGATCAGCGCCTGCACGCTGCTACTGCCCACCTGGTATACGGTCCAACCGTTCACCACTCCGATGACTTCGGCGCCACGTGGACCCAGGCCAGGCAGGTCCCCACTTTGCCGCGTCCTTCGATGTCCGGACGGCCCATGAGCACCGTGGAAGAGGATTTTCGGTCCCAGGCCGGCGAGAATGTCGAGGGCACGCCCGAAAAGATGATCAAGGTCTGGAATATCACCCCTGGGCGAGCGTCGGAGCCGGGGGTGCTTTACGCGGGTGCCCAACCCGCCTCGCTATTCATCTCCGACGACCGCGGTGAGACCTGGTCCATCAATGAAGGCCTCTACGATCATCCGCACCGCGGCAAGTTCAACCCGGGAGCCGGCGGCCTCTGCCTGCACACGATCCTTCTGGATCCGTCGAACCAGCAGCGAATGTACGTTGCGATCTCGGCCGGGGGATGCTACCGCACAGATGATGGCGGTCTCACATGGATCCCGCGCAACCAGGGAGTCCGCGCTGACTACTTCCCCGATCCCTACCCGGAGTTTGGGCATTGCGTCCACAAGCTTGCCATGCACCCCTCGGCGCCCAATGTCATCTATCAGCAGAGCCATGATGGCATGTATCGCACTGACAACCACGGGGACGAGTGGGTCGATGTCGGTGAGGGCAAGCTTCCCTCTCGCTGGGGGTTCCCGGTGGTGGTCCATCCGGCCGAGCCGCGCACCGTCTATGTCATCCCGGAGGAAAGCCAGGAGTATCACATGAGCGTCGGCGGAAGATTCACCGTTTGGCGCAGCCGCGATGCCGGCGCCACCTGGCAGCCTCTGCGCGAGGGCCTCCCTGAAAACGCCCACCTGGTTGTGCTGCGTGAGGCTATGGCCACGGATGGCTTCGAGGACGCGGGCATCTATGCCGGAACCAACACTGGCCAGCTGTTCTACAGCCGCGATTCAGGCGATACGTGGGATCTCATGGCAGACTACCTCCCCCCGATCTACTCCGTCGAGGCGTCTGT
>DATIPW010000010.1:0-2576 GCA_035471605.1 Anaerolineales bacterium
GGGCTCATGCCGATCCGCAGAGCGGGGCGCCAGCCGCCGGCGGCTACCTGCGCGGGCTCTTTTCCGGCGGCACGCTGGCCTACGAGGCGCTGCTGGCCCTGCAATCCTCCCTTTATCCGCTGTACTCCAATGCGCCCATCACCCCCTCCCAGAAGCTGGCCGATGCGCTGCACAGCCACGCTCACACCATCCTCGACCTGGGGGACGAGTATTTCATGGTCGGCCGCCTGCACCCGATGATCGACAATGACCTGCGGATCCGCAGGATGAAGCAGGAAGCCGCCGACCCGGAGACCCGCCTGATGCTTCTGGATGTGGTCCTGGGCGAGGGCGCCCATCCTGACCCGGTTTCCGAATTGGGACCGGCCATCCGGCAGCTCAGGTCCGGGCGCAGTGACCTGGAAGTCATCGTGGTGGTCGTCGGCACCGATCAGGATCCGCAGGGCCTGGAGTCGCAGGCGCAACAGCTGCGCGCCGCCGGCGGCACGGTCTTCGACAGCCTGGCCCAGGCCGTGCAGCACACGCGACAAAGGCTGCGGCGGGCATCGACCTCCGCCCATGCGCCGGTCGATCTCGACCGCTTCGCCCGCCCCCTCTCCGCCATCAACGTCGGTCTGGAGACCTTCTACGAGAGCCTGCGCGGGCAGGGCGCCGCGGCCATTCACGTCGACTGGCGGCCGCCCGCCGGCGGCAATGAGCAGATGGCGTCTCTCCTGGCAAGGATGAGGAAATGAGCTTGGACATCGAAAAAGCCAACACCACCGCCGCCGAACGGATGATGGCGGCGCGGCCCACCCTCACCCAGGTGAAGCCCGCCCGCGATGCCATCCAGGGCATGCAGGACAATCTGCTGCTGCATGCGGGTCCCCCGATCACCTGGGAGCGCATGTCCGGCCCGCTGCGCGGCGCCGTGATCGGCGCCATGCTGTTCGAGGGTCTGGCAAAGAACGAGAAGGCAGCCGTGAGCATGGCAGAATCGGGCGAGGTGGAGTTCGCGCCCTGCCACCACCACGGAGCAGTGGGACCCATGGCCGGTGTGATCTCGGCCTCGATGATGGTGTACGTGGTCGAGGACGCCGAGCACGGCAACACCGCCTGCTCGAACCTGAATGAGGGCTACGGCAAGGTGCTGCGCTACGGCGCCTACAGCGAGGAGGTGCTCACCCGCCTGCACTGGATGAACGAGGTGCTGGGGCCGACCATCGCCGAGGCACTGGCCCTGTCCCAGGGCCTGGACATGCGCACCCTGATCAGCGAAGCGCTGCACATGGGCGACGAGGGGCACAACCGCAACAAGGCCGGCTCGCTGCTGTACCTCAAGTTCCTGGCGCCCCTGGTCTCCACCACCAAGCGCGACGCCGCTGTCAAGGAGCAGGTCTTGCGCTTCCTCGGCGACAATCCCCTGAGCATCCTCAATCCGGTCATGGCCGCCTGCAAGGCCATGACCATGGCCGCGGACGGCACGCCCGAAAGCACCCTGGTCAGCACCATGGCGCGCAACGGAACCGACTTCGGCATTCGCGTCAGCGGGCTGGGCGCGCAGCAGTGGTTCACCGCGCCCGCCGAGATCCCGGTCGGGCTGTTCTTCTCGGGGTTCTCGCAGCAGGACGCCAACCCCGATATTGGCGACAGCGCCATCACCGAGACGGCCGGGGTCGGCGGCTTTGCCATGGCGGCCGCGCCGGCCATCGTCACCTTCGTCGGCGGCACCCCCAGGGACAGCCTCAACGCCACCCTGGAAATGTATGAGATCACCGCCGCCGAGAGCAAGTATTTCACCATCCCGGCCCTCGATTTCCGCGGCACGCCGACCGGTATCGACATCCGCAAGGTTGTCGAGCTCGGGGTGACGCCGCGCATCAACACGGGCATCGCCCACAAGCAGCCCGGCATCGGGCAGGTGGGCGCCGGGCTGGTCCGGCCGCCGCTCGCCATTTTTGAACAGGCCGTGATGGCCTTTGCCGAGAAATATCATCTGTGATTCTTTAGAAGGAGGCAGGAGTTGAAGATTCATGATCTTTCCCAGGATTTGAACCAGGACTGCTCGTTCTGGCCGTACTATCCGCCCTTTGAGGTCAAGTACATCAAGCGCAAGTCGGAGCAGGGCGTCAATGCCCAGTACATCATGACCTCCAATCACATGGGAACCCACCTGGATGCGCCGCGGCACTTCGTGACCAAGGGCAAGACCATCGACCAGATCCCGATCGAGTGGTGCTATGGCCCCGGCGTCATCGTCGACCTGAGCGACATGCTGGACGACCTGGGGTTGTTCACCCCGGAGGACATTGAGAAGCGCGCCGACGTGCGCCCCGGCGACATCCTCTTCCTGCACACCGGGTGGCACCGCTACTCGTTCTTCAGCGACGAGGCCGACGAGGAACGCTACATCCAGCGGCACCCCGGGCCGCACTACAGCATCTGTGACTGGCTGCTCAAGAAGAAGATCCACATCTGGGGCGTCGACATGATCTCCACCGATCACCCGATGAACCTGCCGATCGGCCGCTTCCTGGGCAAGGGCGGACTCGAACACTGGCAGAAGGTGCGCGCCAAGGTGGAAGCCAAGTTCGGCC
>DATIPW010000011.1:0-3972 GCA_035471605.1 Anaerolineales bacterium
CGCCGCAATGCGGGCGCGGAGCTCCCGCAGCAGTTCCTGAGCCACATCGCGGCGCGAGTCCGCCAAGTCCGTCATCTCCTCGGGATCTGACTCAAGGTCGTACAGCCGCACAAGTTCCTGGATACCTTTTTCCGGATAGCCAAAGAAGTACAGCAGCTTGTACCGCCCCCGGATCAACGCCGTGGATGCCCGCGTCAGCGGCGCGGAGGGGTCGTTCTTGGCCGCCCGCACCACAAAGACGTCCCGCTGCGGATCGATCTCTGCGAAAGGCGGCAGGACCCTGCCGTCTGTCCAGGTCGGGAGCGGCTTGCCGGCCACATGGGCGAGAGTGGGGAGTACGTCGGCGGCGCTCGTGGGAACGCGCACGTCCAGACCGACCTCTCGTCCAGGCTCAAAGATCATGAGCGGGATCCGCACCACGGGCTCATACAACGCATCGGTGCTGTGCGCGCTGATACCACGCTCGAACATCTCGCCGTGATCCGAGGTCATCACCACCCAAGTGTTGTGGAGCAGGCCCGAGGACTGAAGTGCCTCATAGAAGCGGCCGAATTCGTGGTCCACGTAGAGAATGAACTCATCATAAATCGTGCGACGCTCAAGGAGCGTCTCGTAAGACCGTCCTTCCGAGAAGATGTCATCGGGTTTGGCAATCGGCCTCAGCCCGTCGTCGCGGAAGCGATTGTAGAATTCGTGCGAGGTATTGTACGGTCCGTGGGGCGGAAGAAAGTGGAAATAGCCCACAAACGGGCGGGACAACCGCGTCAGCCGGTTTCCGAGCCAATCCACCGCCGTCTCCAGCAGAAACTGGCTGCCGACGTCGCCGGTGGATGGAATGCCTCGCGGAAATCTTTCCTTGAGAGCTGGATCCCGGCTTTCTTCGAGGACCCTGTGCAGATGCGAGAACATCAGGGAATAGGCATGACCCTCCTGCCTGAGATCCACGTTGCGCGTCCAGCTGACGGAGGCTATGTCGGAATCGTTCACAAACAGGCTGTGCAGGAAACTGTCGTAGGACCCCAGGAACAGGCTTTTCCAAGGGACCAGCTCGTCCATGCCCTGGCGCGCCTGCTCCAACAGGATGTTGGCCCAACCATTGTGGGAATAGCCAATGCGGTAGTGGTCGTCAAACACCCCGAACAGATTCTGTTTCTGGAAGGGCGGCACCACCAGGTTCTTGGCCTGCAGCGCACGGTGAGTCCAGGGCAGCGTCCCGGTCAGCAGCGACGCGGTGCCGGGAGTGGTGAAGTTGCTGCCTGCGTAGTGATTGTGATAAACGATGGCGCGCGAGGCCAGCCGCGCCAGATTCGGGGTGGTCTCACGAACGTACCCGTTCAGAGGAATGTTGAGTCCCGAAAAGGCATCGAACACGATAACCAGGATATTCTGCTCCGCGGTCTGCGCAGCACTGAACGGTTCCAGCAGCTTGAACAACTGCGGCGAAGCCAAGCTGAGCGGCATCATCCCGCCCAGCTTCAGGAAATCCCGCCGGCTAATCTGCGATCTCATGAGTACAAACCCATCTGGCAACTCTTCCGATCTGCCTGAAACTTCACGGCAAGCATGAAACGGTGCTTCAAGCGCACTAGATCACGTATGGCTCATCTGACTTCCGCAGCCTGGCTTTCAGCTCAGCCAGGAGCTCGGTGGTCGTCTCCGGGCGAACCGCAGCCAGATCGGTGAGCTCCGCCGGGTCGGCCTCCAGGTCGAAGAGACGCGTCAGCCCCTCTGGGCCGAAGTCCGGGTAGCCTGCGTAGTGCATGATCTTGAACGCTCCTTTGCGCATGGCAATCGTCGCACGACTCAGTGGCGACTTCTGCTGGCTCTTGCGCGCCTGCACGGCAAGAATGCTTCGTTCCGCATCGAGAGGCGTGGTAGCGAACGGAGGCAGCACGGTCCCCTCGGCCCACTCAGGCACCGGGCGGCCGGCCACGTACGCCAGGGTCGCCAGCAGGTCGACCGCACTGGTTGGAGAGTGTACCTGCAGACCGGATTCGCGACCGGGCTCGAAGATGACCAGCGGCACGCGAACAACGGGATCATACAGCGTCGGGTTGCCATGGCCAATGTGACCGCGCTCGAACATCTCTCCATGATCCGAGGTCAGAATCAACCACGTGTTGTCCAGCAGTCCTGAGCGCTCCAGGGAGGCATAGAAGTCTGAAAACGCCTGGTCCGCATACAAGATGAACTCGTCGTACTCTGTCCGCGCCTGAAACGCGGCGGCCACTGCCTCCGCCGTGCCGTATTCGGAGAGCGGCTTCGCGACCAGGCGAAGACCATCTCCGGCGAACCTGTCAAAGAAGGCCTGCGACGTTCGATACGGGGCGTGCGGCGGCAGAAAGTGAAAGTAACCCAAGAACGGCTGGGGAAGAATTTTGAGGCGATTGGCCAGCCACTCCGTGGACTGCTCCAGCAGGAAGGCATCCTTCGAGGCATTCATGGGGACGCCGCGCGGAAACCCGGACTCCAAGTTGGCAATCCCCGCATCGTGAACGCGCGTGTAGAAGCGCGAAAGCAGCAGGGAGTAGCTGAAGCCGCCCTGGAGTTTCATGGCGCGCGCCCAGGCGACATCGGCGACATCATCATCCCGGTAGAAGGCCTGATGGATGGGCGCGTCGAAGGTCTGCAAGTAGAGCTTCTCCCGGGGCACCAGCTCATCGATCCAGCCGCGCAGCTGATCCAGCAGGCCCATCACCCAGGAATTGTGGGTGAAGGCGATCCCAAAATAGTCATCAAAAAGCCGGAAGAGGTTGTGAGAGACAAGCGGGTCCGCGATGCGGCCATTGTCTTCGATTGCCCGATGGGTCCAGGGCAAAGTACCGGTCAGGAGCGTGGCGGTACCGGAGGTCGTGAAGTTGCTGCCGGCGTAATTGTTGTGGTAGACAATCGCCCGCTTGGCCAGCCGCTCGAGATTTGGCATCGTGTTGCGGCCGTAGCCCTGCATGGACAGATTGAGCGCCGACAGGGCATCAAAGATGACGATCAGAATATTCCTTCTTTCGCCGCTGACCGGATTCCAAGCGGGCCGGGCCCCCAGCAACGGCCGCGCGGCCAAGCTGAGCGGCATCATCCCGCCCAGCTTCAAGAAGTCGCGTCTGGTCAACTTCGATGTCATGCCTGTGCCTCAGCTCAGCAAAGTACCCGGCGGGCGGCGGTCGGGGAGGTCATACCAAACTCATGGCGTTGCCTGCGCATGGGGCCCATTTTAGCCCGACAAGCTTAGCGGCTATTAAAGAATGGCTGACAAGCCGCCAGAGAAGCGGATCTCGTCCACATGTCGAACTCATGCGGCGTTGGCCCTGGTGAGGTTGCGCACAAAAGGTGCTCGTCGCTGTTGACCCTGCGCCGCCGGGGAGTTGGCCGTGAAGGAAAGCTGGAGTGCACTGTTGAAAAATCGGAAGGACAGTGGCGGGGCGTTATTCGTCCCCGATTGAAGTTTGCCAGGCAGTGCGAGGTGCGATTCGGCGCCTGCCCTCCCTTCTAGAAGAGGCCCTTGTTCTCCTGCACCCAGCGCAGCAGTCGTCCGATCCCCTGCTTCGCATCCACCTTGGGCTCCCAACCCAATTCACGGGTGGCCTTGCGGATGTCAGCGTAGAACGCGCGCTGATCGCCTGGGCGCCAGTCGGCGCGTGCGACCGTGACGGGTCGGCCAAGCAGCCGCTCCAGCAGCGGTCCGAACTCGGCCCACACGGCCAGGATGTTCCTGACACCGCCTCCGATGTTGTAGACCTGCCCCCGGGCAGTATCAATGCGCTCGATAGCAGCATCGTATACATCCAGCAGGTCGTCAACGTGCAAGACGTCGCGCACCTGTTTGCCGTCACCGTAGATCGTGATCGGCCGCCCGGTGACGGCGGCGATGACCATCCATGCCAGCCAGCCCTGGTCCTCCATTCCGAACTGCCTCGGGCCGTAGATGCACGACTGCCGGAAGACCACCGTTCGCAGGCCGTAGATGCGGGCGTAGTC
>DATIPW010000012.1:0-16101 GCA_035471605.1 Anaerolineales bacterium
GACCCGGCCGGCGCTGACGGCGCAGCCAGCGACGAGGGTGCATCCGTGGGCTCACCCGGTTTGCCGATTAGGGCCAGGATGGTGCCGACGCGGGCAGGGGCGCCTTCTGCGGCCAAGATCTTGAGGACGGTACCGGAGGCAGGCGCGGGGATCTCCGTATCCACCTTGTCGGTGTTGACCTCGAGCAGGGGCTCCAGTTCCTTGATCAGATCGCCCTCCTGCTTGAGCCATTTCGTGACCGTGACTTCCTCCACGCCTTCACCCAGCAACGGGACAAGCACCTTGGTAGCCATCCTGAGCCTCTTCGCTATTAGGGGCCGACTTGTGAGAACGACGCGATCGCGGGAAACCGTCGAGGGTCGACCTCATGCATGATGTCGTATACGGAGTCGAAGATCGCCTCTGCGTTGGGCTTGGACCAATAGTCACCGTCCGATCCGTAGGCGGGCCGGTGCGGCGCTCCGCTCAGGGTGCGGGGGCTTGAATCCAGATGAAAGTAGCCCCCCTGGGTCTCGATCACCTCGCGCAGCATATAGGCGGTGGTACCCCCGGGAACATCCTCATCCACGAAAAGGACGCGGTTGGTTTTGCGGAGCGACTCGACGATACGCCCATGGATGTCGAACGGAAGCAGGCACTGGGCGTCGATCACCTCAGCCTGCGCGCCGACCTCCTGCAGCTTTGCTGCCGCGTCCAAGGCAATGCGGCAGCATGCACCATACGTAACAATGGTGACGTCGCTCCCTTCACGAATGATGGCTGGGACACCCAAAGGAACGGTCATCTCCCCGATATTGTCAGGCAGCTGTTCCTTGACACGATAGCCGTTCAGCACTTCGATGATCAGGGCGGGCTCATCGGCCTGAAGCAACGTATTGTAGAAGCCGGCGGCCCGGGTCATATCGCGAGGCACCAGGATGTACATGCCGCGCAGCAGGCCGAGCAAGCCGGCCACGAGCGATCCCGAGTGCCAGACGCCTTCCAGGCGGTGCCCGCGAGTGCGGACAATCAGCGGAGCACTCTGGCCGCCCACGGTCCGCCAATGCAGCGTGGCCAAATCATCTGACATGATCTGGAGGGCGTACAGCAGGTAGTCGAGGTACTGGATCTCGCAGATGGGACGGAGACCACGCATGGCCATGCCGATCCCCTGGCCGAGAATCGTGGCCTCGCGGATTCCGGTGTCGGTGACGCGCCACTCGCCATACTTCTCCTGCAGTCCTTTGAAGCCCTGATTGACATCGCCCAGGCGGCCGACGTCTTCGCCGAAAGCGATGACACGGGGGTCCCGGCCCAACATTGAATCAAAGGCGGCGTTGATCAGCTCGAAGCCATTCACCCACGGGGAGCGATCCGAATACGCGGGCTTGACCTCCGCGATCTTGGCAGCGCGGCCCGAGTACAGATGCGAGCCATAGCGTGTGGTGTTGATGGCGTCCTGATCAGCCTTCCACTGCGCCAGGACATGGGCAGCCGGGGGTGCCTCGTGACGAAGCAAGCGAAGGGCCGCGTGTGCCGCGCCGTGAAGGTCGCGGCGGACGGGCGCCGGAAGCGAGGCCAGACCCTGACGAATCTCCTGCAGTGCAGGGGTCTGGGCGGAACTTGCCGCGACTTCGTCCAGGATATCCATGACCTGTGCGCGTTCTTCCAAAATGGGGCGCTGATATGCCTCCCAGGCGGCCCGCCGCAGATCCTCCACGGCCGAGCGGTCTTCCTGCTCGCACGCAGCCATCTCCGCTTCAGAACTGAGGGCGCTTTCCAGAAGCCACTCGCGCATCTTGCGGATGCAGTCAAACTCCGCCTCCCATTGCAGTCGCTCGGGCGACTTGTAGCGCTCATGACTGCCGGAGGTGGAGTGTCCCAAGGGTTGCGTCAGGTCGGTGACATGCACAAGCACCGGAATGTGATGCTGGCGGGCCGTTTGCTCCGCCCGGCGGTAGGTTGTCATGAGCCCGGGATAATCCCAGCCCCGCACCTGCAGCAGCTCGAAGCCGCGCAGGCAGTCCGGATCCAGGCAGTCATCACGCCGGAAGCCCTCGAGAACATCATGAATGTTCTCCTTCACCATCTGGAACTGATTGGGCACAGAGATTCCGTAGCCATCATCCAAGACGCTGATGATCGCCGGCGCCTGCAGCACGCCAATCGCGTTGACGCTCTCCCAGAAGAGTCCCTCTGCCGTGGAGGCATTGCCGATTGTGGCAAAGGTGACCTCATCGCCGTTGTGCGAGAAGTGGCGCAAGGACTGCAGCCCCTTGAGTTTTCGATAGAGGACGGAGGCGTAGGCCAGTCCGACTGCACGCGGCATCTGGGTAGCCGTGGGTGAGACGTCAGCCGCGGTGTTGTACACGGAGGTTTGGTCGATCCACGCGCCGTCTGGAGCGACGAAACGAGACGCAAAGTGGGCATTCATGCCCCGTCCGCCCGTACTGGGCTCGGCCGCCAGGTCGGCGTGGGCGTAGAGCTGCGCGAACATCTGCTGGAGATTCATGATCCCCAACATGTCCATCCAGGTTTGATCGCGGTAGTAGCCGGAGCGCCAGTCGCCCTTCCGGAAGACATGACCCAGAGCCAAGTTGGCCAGTTCCTTGCCGTCGCCAAAAATCCCGAACTTGGCCTTGCCGCTCAGAACCTCGCGGCGACCGATGAGACTGGCCTGCCTCGATCGATAGGCCAGCCGGTAGTCAGCGATGATCTGGGATCGTTCAAAAGGAAGATCGAGAAGATTTGCCGAACCCCTGGCAGCGGGCATTGACTCTCTCCGGTTGCCCCGTGGGGCAACGAACCGATTATACCGGCGGCAGTTTATGCAATCCGAACGGAGGCGGCTGATCCAGGCCGGATCACCGGGCTTCTGGCTGGGTCAGGTGGCCCATGGATTCGAGCGCCTTGAGGCGGGTGCTGGCTTCCTGAGCGAATTGCAGCTGGCTGCGGAGGTACTTCGTGATGACGCGGATGATGGCGGACGAAACCTCAGGCTGCGAATCGAGCACCTCTTGAAAATGAGGCGCATCAAGGCGAAGAAGACCGGTGGGCTCGGCGGCGGAAGCAGTGCCGAGGCGGCGCTCGGGATCCAGCAAGCCCAGTTCTCCGAAAGCCTCACCCTCGCGCAACTCATTGAGCAGGCGCTCACCGTCCGTGATCTTGACAGCGCCGCTAACGATGACGTACAGGCTGTCGCCGCGATCCCCCTTTTTGAAGATGGTCTGGCCAGCCTCAAAGGAGACCTGCTCGACCAAATCGGCAATTTCTGCCAGAACGTGGTCCGGGGTTTGCGCAAACAGGGGAGTGGACTTGAGAATCAGAACCTTCTCAACGAGGGATAGCATTTGCAAGTCTCCCGGGGGCCGGGGCGCGGTGGAGAGACGCGCCACGGCCCAGCTGCTCATGGCCCTCAGGCCCGGATGAGAGCCTGAGGCTTCTTTTTCCAGTTCCCCGAGGCACGAGCGGACGCCTGCGGAGACGGTCATATGCATGGCGCACATGCGCGTCCAGGGCGAGTGCGCGACGGCACCTTCCACCCCAAGGAGGGCATGCAGTACCCCTTCAGGGCTCAGGTCCGGCGGAGCAAGGCCAAGAGAGCGCCAGCGCTCGAGGCGACGGGCATGCGAAATGTCTTCGAGGAGTGGCAAGACCAGAGGTTTGGCCGTCGGTGGCAGGAGGGCGTCGATGGTTTCCAGGGCGACGGGGGAAGGCTGCCCGTCCTCACGCTCGAGCGCGTCCCTGGCCCGAAGGACGACGCGCGCATCATATTGGAAAGATAGAAGCAACAGGATGCGGCCGCGTGTGTCTCGGAAATCGCGTTCCAGGGCGTGGCGCAGCACAGCCCAGCTCTCCCTCCCCTGCAGGGCGTTCAATGCAGCAGCGAGTGAGGCAGCATGTGACATTTCAGACCGGACGCGTTCGTAGGTCTCGGCGGGGGAGCGCGAGCGATATCCGCGCCGGCTAAGACCCAGCAGAGCCTGCAGGCGCAGCACAGCATCCTGGGAATTGACTAGTGGAAGTAGAAGCTCAATGGACCTGGGATTCTCAATCCGTCCGAGGACGCGCACCAGGCTGAGGGCACGACGCGAAGACTGTCCCTGCGGCTTGAGCCCACCCACCTCACGGAGCAGCGCCTGCATATCCTGCGATCCGTGCTGGATGAGCGCCCGCTCGGCCAGGCGGACAGTAGCTGGATGGCTGCAGGCATCCAGTTCGGCGCCGATCAGGCCTGGAGCACGGTGACCGGGCGCGGCCCTCAACGCCGCCGCTCTGACGCGCCAGGCGGGATCCTGCATCAACCTGAGGAGAAGCGCGACAGCATCCGGATGCCGGATCTGGCCCAAGATCTCGCAGGCTGCGATGCGCTCCTCTGCACTTTGCGAGGTGCCGAGGCCGTTGAGTGCGGCAAGGGCCGGCGCGGCGTCGTCCAAGTCCCCGGCGGACAGCAGACCGATGATGGCTCCAGCCTGGAGGGCGGGTTCCGGCGACTCCAGGGCAGCACGAATTCGGTCTCGAGACTGAGCATCGCGCGCGGCGGCCAGAGCCCGCATCAGCATGGCCAAGACACGCGGTTCGCGCTCCGTGTGAAGTCCACGGCGGAGGATCGGCAAGAGCTGCGGTTGCTGCAACGAGAGCGTGCGCCTCACGGCTTCCAGGCGAACTTCTTGAGCCGGATGCTGCAAGAGGCGGGGCAGTTCTTCGACAAGGATGCGCGGCCAGGCCTGCGGGGTCAGCAGCTCCAGCTGGTTCAAGGCGTAGAGGGACAGGTCGCGCCGGGGCTGGCGCAGGGCGTCGCGCAACTGCTGGAGGGCAGCGGCGTCGAAGAGGAGCGTGGTTGTATCGCCCCATGCCCTCTTCTTGAGGGCCTCGCTCATGACCACGGGATAGCGCCGGGCCAGGGCGAATATGGACCAGAACCAGGGAATGGCCACAGCCAGGAAGACGTACGAGAGGTGCGCCGAATCGAATTTCAGGATCGTATTGAAGAGGAGAAGGATGATGCCCGCCAGACCAATGGCAATGGGCTGCATGATGCTTTCGGCAATCGTGTGGGCAGCGCTGCGCAGATCGCCAACCAGGGGCTGGAAGAGCAGGCTGCCGACGGCGAGCGACAGCGAGAAGCCCAGGGAAATGTTGAGCGTCCTGGCTATCGTGGCGGTCCAGAATAGGAAGCCGACACTCCAGCCCAGAGCGCCGCCAAGCGCCAAGAGGAGGACGACCAAGGTCACAGCAACCGGCATGGCGATGAGCCCCAGGCGCAAGCCGTAGCTGCGCACCACCCTGCCGGTGAGGATCGAGGAAGTGAACAGGGCGATCACACCCATCACCGCCAGCTGCCATCCCAGGAAGCTGGCCAGCGCGCCGCTCGACTCGAGTCGCTGCTCCACTTGGTGGAAGAAGATGTTCTCCAAGACGAAGAAACTGAGCCACCACAGCAGGGTATAGGCAAAGATCAGCCGGCTGTATGGGTGATCAAAGGCCGAGCGAACACCAGACCTGCCAAGTATCCGACGGCGAAGTGGCTCGGTCGGGAGCGTCGTAGTCCGCTGACGACTCGAAGTGGCTGAGCGGAGCACAAGCATGCTCAGCAGCAGGGCGCCCGCAGCGAGGAGATAGAGATCCGAGGGGGAGGCGAGGGCTAGCAGAGACACCACCAGTACGCCGCCCAGGATATTGGCCAGCCAGTTGCCCGCCACAATAAGGCCGAAGAGCCTCTTGGCCTGGCGTACGTTGAAGGTGTGCTGGGCGAGGTGCCAGACGACCAGATTGGCCAGGTTTACGAGGGTCTGGAACCAGAACGGCAGGAAGAAGATGAACCAGCGCGCGACGTTGGAACGCAAGCCGAGCCAGAAGACAAGACAAACGGCCGCCAGGAAGGCCAAGTTGAGGTAGAGCCCGGCGGCAAAGGAAACCCGCTGCGAGAGCCGCAGGTAGAGGTAGCCGACCAGCGAGGAGAACACGGCAATGGAGAAATAGGCATAGGGCAATGCATCCGAACCGAAGACCTCGATAAAAAGCCCGAAGGCCGAGGTCTGGACCAGCACGAAGGCGGCGGAGACGGCAAAATTGAGGCCGGCCAGAGAGGCAACGGGCCGGCCCTCCCCCGCTTGCAGGCTGAGAAACTCGAACAAGCGCGACCCGCGCGCGGTGGCCGATGGAATGTTTTCAGTGGTCATGCGATGGCTGACGACGCGAGGCGCCGCCTGGGTCTTCGTTGGTCGGGCGCATTATACCGGAAGCGAGCGGCGGGGCCCAGAAGCAGGCGTGCGACGCGGGCAGGTTCGCGCCAGGGGCTGATAGTGCCGGCCACCCCAATGGCGGAGAGCAAGGCCCGAGAGGGGCTTATCGCGGGGCAGCGGCAGGAAAGCTGGGAAGGTGAGCAAGGCCAGACGGCCAGCGGTGCAGCTTGTGCACACGCTGCACCGCGTTCTTGAGACACGAGGGCGTGGCCCATCACTCAGGACCGGGCCGGGACAACGCAGATGGAGTCTGGCCGCGCTTCCAACAAGCCCTATCGGCGCTACTCCCCAGCTTCCCGCCTGGCAATCGAGACCCGAGCGGGGTCGACGAAGACCTCGAGCGCGCAGCCAACGACCAGGTTCGGAATGCGGGGAGCGATGACTTCGAGCAGGGAGGAATCCTGGAAGTTGCGGCGCTTGGTCTCAGGGTGAGGGTAGTAGATCCAGCCGGCGTAGTCCACGCCGGCGAAGGCCACCCGGCAGCCGGCGAATGAGAAATCCTCAGGTGGATGCAAGTCGCTCCAAGCCACGGCCCGGAACGTGAATTGCGGATTACGCATTTCAAAGACAAAGGGGCGGATATCGATATTTAGCGTGCCACGATACAGGGGTTCCAAATCCAGACCGCGGCTCTTGAATATGGGTATCTGCCGTTCCAAACTGCCATACGGGTAATCCTGCGAGGCGCCCCCGGCCACGCCGTAGCCCCTGCAGAGAATGCCCTGGAGCCTCAGAAGCTCCGGTGTCATGCGGCAATTCTACTTTGGGAGGCTGCCAGCGATTTGAGCCGGGTCCTGCTGCTTGTGCTGGTGCACCGGTGGAGGAGACAGGCCCGATCGTCCAAGGGAGGGCTGGGGAAGACCATGGCGGGCCGAGTCGCTTCAGGATGGGGGGGCACAGCACAAGAGACACTGGCCACGTGCCTGTCGAGATCACGGTCGAAAAACGCGCGCGCCCAAGGCCCCGGCCTGCGGGACCAGTGATGCAGAGAAGGAGTTGGAGCGCTCGGCATCCGAACGATGACTTTGCTGGTCACTGCGAAGGGGCAGCTGCAGCCGTCATCGTGCCCAGCGGCGTGCGTGTTGGGCGGGCGGTGACGGACGGAGGCGGTGTCGCCAGGGCTGACCCCCCTGCAGGCGTTGTCGGCAGAGCCAACGCGGTCAAATCGAATTCGCCGCCCGCAAGCAGTGCCGGCGGCTGCCTGGAATAGACCTCGAGGCGGAGATGGGAGCCGAGCGGCAGCAGCGGACCGCGGCAGGAGAGCGTCGATCCAGAATCGGTGGAGACACACGCATACGAGAACTCGCGGCCGGCCTGCACTGCCACAGCCTCCCGCGGCTCCGGCAGGCCGGGCGCTGCAAGCAGAAGAATGATCATTTGGTCGGGAGGTTCCAAGCCGAACGTGAGGACGCACAGGACATCGCGGGCCTGGTCGCACCGCTTCAGGGTGATGGGGGGCGTTGGGGCCGGGTGTCTGTCGTCAAGGAGCAGCAGTGGTTGCAGCCCACAGGCGACCAGCGCCATGGCCATGGCGGCCGGCACAATGGAGAGGCGATGCCGAAACGCAGGCACAGAAGCGCCCTGCCGGAACTAGTCAGCGCCCGAGCATGGGCATCTTGATGCCATGTCGTCGCGCGGCGAGGATCGCCTCATCGTATCCGGCATCGGCATGCCGGACGACTCCCATGCCCGGGTCGGTAGTCAGGACGCGTTCGAGGCGACGCGCCGCTTCGGGTGTGCCATCGGCGACGATGACCTGGCCGGCGTGCTGGCTATAGCCGATGCCGACGCCGCCGCCGTGATGGAAGGAGACCCACGTGGCACCGCCCACCGCGTTGATGAGGGCATTGAGGATCGGCCAATCGGAGACGGCGTCTGAGCCGTCGCGCATGCCCTCGGTTTCCCGATTTGGGCTGGCGACCGATCCGGCGTCGAGGTGATCCCTACCAATGACGATGGGGGCTTTGAGCTCGCCGTTTGCCACGAGCTCGTTGAACCTGAGGCCCGCCCGAGCCCGCTCGCCATACCCAAGCCAGCAAATACGGGCCGGAAGACCCTGAAAGGGAACGCGGTCCCTGGCCATCTTCAACCAGCGGTGGAGGTGCAGGTCCTCGGGAAAGAGGTCCATCACCGCCTGATCGGTGCGATAGATATCCTCGGCATCCCCAGAGAGAGCCACCCATCGGAAAGGGCCCTTGCCTTCGCAGAACAACGGGCGGATGTAGGCTGGAACGAATCCTGGGAATTCAAAGGCGTCGGCGACGCCGTGATCGTAGGCCTGCTGCCGCAGGTTGTTGCCATAGTCGAAGACCTCGGCGCCCTTGCTCTGGAAAGCCAGCATGGCCTTCACGTGCCGGGCCATGGACTCCATGGCCTGCCGGCGATAGCCAACAGGATCGGATCTGCGCAGCTCCTCCGCCGCCGGGACGGACCATCCGGCGGGAATATACATCAGCGCTTCATGCGCCGGGGTTTGATCGGTGACGACGTCGGGCGTGACGCCGCGCAGGACAAGCTCCTCATAGATATCGGCGGCATTCCCGATCAACCCAACAGACAGGGGCTTGCCCGCCGCCCGGTGCTCCTCCACGAGGGTCATGGCCTCTTCCAGTTCATCGACGACCATGTCCAAGTAGCCCATGAGGCGGCGGCGCTCGGCGCGCTGGCGGTCGACCTCAACGATCAGCCCGACGCCTTCATTCATGGTAATGGCCATGGGTTGGGCCCCGCCCATGCCGCCCAGGCCGGCGGTCAGAATGAACTTGCCCTTTAGGGACGACCAGCCCCTGAGACGGGCCAGAGCGCCGAAGGTCTCATAGGTGCCCTGCAAGATGCCCTGGGTGCCAATATAGATCCAAGATCCGGCCGTCATTTGGCCGTACATCATCAGGCCCTGGCCGGCGAGCTGATCGAAGTGCTCCCAGGTGGCCCAGTGCGGGACAAGGTTCGAATTGGCGATCAGCACGCGGGGTGCGTCGGCGTGGGTGCGGAATATGGCCACGGGCTTGCCGGACTGAACCAGCAGGGTTTGGTCATCCTCCAGGTTCTTGAGCGATTCGAGAATGGCGTCGAAGGCCGCCCAGGAACGTGCGGCCTGGCCGCGGCCGCCGTAGACCACGAGATCTTCAGGGCGCTCCGCGACATCGGGATCCAGGTTGTTCTGAAGCATGCGAAACGCGGCTTCCGTGAGCCAGGACTTGCACGAGATGCGCGAGCCGCGAGGGGCCCGAACGATGCGGGGGGCGGTCATGACGTGCCTCCTTTAAGACACACTAAAGTCCCTCTCAGCGATTATAGCTGAGAGGGACTCTGGGGCAGACAAGAGGGTGGATCAGGCGAAGACCGGGCTGCGATCGAGCAACTGTTGAAACGTGGTACCCCGCAGGCGCTGGAGGAGAATATCCTGTGCTTCGCACCAGACATCGCGCAAGGGGCAGGTATCTTCCAAGGAGCAGTTGCCGTCCTCCCCGACGCACTCGTTCAGCGCGATCGGGCCATCGATGGCCTCGATCACATCGAGCAGGGTGATCTCGTTAGCGAGCCGGGCAAGGGTCACGCCGCCGCGTGCACCCCGCGACGTGTGGAGCAGTCCAGCTATCGATAACTGAGAGATGATCTTGGCCAGGAATGAGGGCGGTATGCGCTGCTCCTGAGCCACGGTACTTGTGGCGGCACGCTCCGTGCCGCCCAAGCGAGCCAGATAAAGAACCGCACGCACAGCGTAGTCGGCCTGACGGGTGATCTGCATGGTGTCCTGCCTCTCCCACGGAAAACAGACAATGACTGTCCGTTATGAAGATCATATTTCGGGGGTATGCGACAGGCAAGTGATAGAGGTCACAGATGAAATATGACCTTTTACTCCGATATCGGTGCGAAGCGGTGCGGCGTCCGAGCGGTCCTAGTCTCCGAGGGTGAGGTTGCCGGCGCCACCCTTGATGACGAATGTCAACGCCGGGCCAGATCCAGATTGGGTGTAGCGGTTGCCGTCCTGGGTCCACGAGGAGCCAGCGCTGATATTGGAGAAGCCGGTTTCAGCGGTCACGGTGGCGGGCGTACCTTCCGGAACGATCAGTGCCAGGTTGCTCAGTCCGGTGGTAATGGTGATCGTAGCATCTCGTCGGAGATCTCCCGTGAAATCCAAGGTGTAGTCCCCGGCCCCGCTATTCAAGATCATTGTGCTGAAATTGGCGTTTGCCAGACCCTTCATTTCTACCTTGGAGGCGCCGGTCTCATAGCGGAAGACGGGCATGGCGGATTGGTTCGGCCGGCTGAATGAGAGTTTCACCGAGGCGGCGCCGTCTTTGACCGTGAGGCCGGACAGCGCGAGGCCACCAAGTTCAAAATCGCCCTGATAGGCGCCCGCGTTGACAGCCAGCTCCATGGGCGAAGCGCCAAGCTTGAAGTCCCACACGTTTCTGACGCCGCGCGGCTCCAAGAAGCTCAACAGATCGCCTTGCTTGATTTCCACGTTGGCGCCATCCTGGAGGACCTCAGGCTGCAACTGTGGCACGTTGTATTCCGCGGTGCCTTCAAGCAGGCTGGAAGCTCCGGGTGCGAGGCTGAGCTCGCCGGCCCCGAAGGAAATTGTGAGGCGGGACGTGCCTGCGGACGGCGCCGATACACTGACCTGATCGACGATCGTCGGACCTGCCGTAGCGGCCTCAGGCAAGGCGATGGTGCCGCCACAGGCGAGGGTGGCAACCGCGAAGATCAGCAAGGCAACAGGAAGTCTAGTCTTCATGCCGGTTCTCCTTCATGCTTGTATACGCTGGGCGGGCCTAGGGGTTGCCGGAGTTCAGGCCACTTTTCGGCGTCGCGGTGACGCAGCCGGCTCAGGCAGCAGGGCCGCCTCCAATGCGTTCTGGATCGATCGGCATTCAAGGATCTCGATCTGCCTGGGCCAGCCGTCGTCGCCTGCGGTGGCGCGCGGCCCGCGCAGGAACTTGGGGATGATGGCGGTCTTGAATCCCAGCTTGGCCGCCTCTCGCAGGCGGGTGGGCATCTGAGCAGGCATGCGGAGTTCCCCGGCCAGCCCAATCTCGCCGATGAGCACCGCGCCGGCACGAACGGGGACGTCTTTCCAGGAGGAGGCCAGGGAAGCAGCGATGGCCAGGTCGGCCGCGGGCTCTTCGACCTGAATTCCGCCGACCACGTTGGCAAAAAGGTCCTGGTCGGCCAGCTTGAGGCCAGCGCGGCGGGTGAGGACGGCGGCAATCAGCAGCAAGCGGTTGAGATCCACGCCATTTGGGGTGCGGCGGGCGTTGCCAAACGAGGTCGGGGAGGTCAGGCCCTGGACTTCCACGAGGATCGGCCGGGTGCCTTCCATGATGACCGCTATGGCGGAACCGGCGGCGTTGATCATACGCTCTGCAAGAAATACCTCAGAAGGATTGAGGACTTCCGCCAGGCCGCGCTGGCGCATCTCAAAGACCCCGACCTCCGAGGTGGCCCCAAAGCGGTTCTTGACCGATCGCAGAAGGCGATAGGCCTGGAAGCGATCGCCCTCCAGGTAGAGAACGGTGTCAACGATGTGCTCCAGAACGCGCGGTCCGGCGATGGTTCCGTCCTTGGTGACATGCCCGATGAGAAACACGGTGATGCCGCTTGACTTTGCCAGCTCGCGCAACCGGCCGGAGCATTCGCGGACCTGTGAGACCGAGCCGGCTGACGAGTCCATCTCGGACAAGTACATGGTCTGGATGGAGTCGATCACCACAAGCGCAGGTTTGACCTCAGAAACGTGGCCGAGAATTACATCCAAGTTGGTCTCGGTCACCAGCAGGAGCTCAGCCGGCAGGGCCTGGCTGCCTTCTGAGAGGCGGGCGGCGCGCATCCGGATCTGCCGTTCGGACTCCTCGCCGGAGACGTACAGGACGCGCTGCCGGGCCGCCATTTCCAGGGCCAATTGAAGCAGCAGCGTGGATTTGCCGATCCCCGGATCGCCTCCCACGAGTACGACGGAGCCGGGGACGATGCCGCCTCCCAGCACGCGGGCGAACTCTCCCATGGGAATCGCGATGCGATCCTGCGCCTCACCTCCGACCTCGGAGATGGGACGCGGGCGGGAGCGGCCAGACAGACCGCGGACCTGCGCGGCACCCATCCCCGCGGGTTCGTCGCGCACGAATTCTTCCAACATGCTATTGAAGGAACCGCACTGGGGGCACTTCCCCATGTAGCTGGCAGAGGCGCGCCCGCACTGCTGACAGACGAAGCGCGTCTGAGTTCTCGGCATGCCGCGAGTATAACGGATTGATCCGCCGCAGAGCGGGGGGAGGCGAACGCCGCCTAGATGGCGGCGCGGATCTCGCTCAACAGGGCAACGAATTCGCCGGAGGGCCGGGACCGCAAAAGGTCTTTGCGATCCTGGCGTGAGAGGCGGCGCAGCATCAGGTACTGCACAGCATGCTTGCGGAACAGGCGGGGTCCGTCCTCAGCCCCGTAGAACTGGATGTTGCGGTGGAGGTGCACTGAAACCATGCGCCGGACCTGCTCCGGCGTAACCTGGGATCGTTCCCGACCGGAGAAGATCCACGGGTTGGCGATGGCAGCACGGCCGACCATGACTCCGTCGCAGCCGGTGTAGTCCTGCATGCGGCGGATATCCCCCGGAGAACGGACGTCGCCATTGCCCACCACAGGAATGCTGAGAATGGACTTTACCTCGGCGATGGCATCCCAGTCAGCCGGGCCGCGGTAGTTCTGCTCACGCGTGCGGGCGTGAACGGCCACGAGCGAACCCCCGTTTTCCTCCACGATTCGGGCGATGAGTTTGTAGTTGAGTGCCCCTTCCCAGCCCAGGCGGATCTTGGCCGTGACGGGCACATGGAGAGAGCGCGAGAGCAGGCGAAAGAGGCGAGCCACCTTGAGGGGGGTGCGCATCAGACCCACGCCGGCACCGCGAGCGGCCACGCTCTTGGCCGGGCAGCCCATGTTGATATCGATGACATCCGGGCCGAGCTCCTGGATCTTTTGGGCGGCGCGCAGCAGGGCTTGCGGCTGATCGCCATAGAGTTGAAACACCACAGGGCGCTCGCCCTCCTGGAAGTGCAGCTTGGCTCGCATGTAGCGGTCGCTGCGCAGGATGTGTTCTGCCTGCACGAACTCGGTATAGCTCATGGACGATCCGAGCCGCCGGCACAAGGAGCGAAAGGGCCAGTCCGAGTAGCCATCCATCGGCGCCAACATGGCGCTGCCATGCACGGGAACATCACGCACGCGAAAGGCGGGCGGCGGAGATGCGGGGGAGTCTTGCGGAAAGATCGAGGAGTTCTTCATCAACACTCGATGTGAGGATGCTGAGAGGATTATACCTGTGGGGGGCTTCGGCTCCATGCTATACTGACGCCGCCCAGCGGGAGCAGGTGCGCGCCGGGCAGGAGAGAGACAGATGGCAGTTCCTGTGATCATGGTCGTCGATGATGACCAAGGCGTACTCAACGCGGTCGAACGTGATATCCGGGCCAAGTTTGGAAAGCAGCATCGGATAATCAAGGCCGGCTCGGGAGAGGCGGCGCTGCAGGCGGCGCGGCAGCTGCAACAACGGAACGAGATGGTTGCACTCTTCGTAAGCGACCAGCGCATGCCGCAGATGACGGGACTGCAGTTCCTGGAGCAGGCGCGCGAGATCTTTCCGGAGGCGAAGCGGGTCTTGCTGACGGCCTACGCCGATACGGAAGTCGCGATCTCGTCGATCAATCGGCTGCTGCTGGACTACTACCTGCTAAAGCCATGGGACCCGCCCGAGGAGAACCTGTATCCGGTCCTAGAGGAGCTGCTGGGGGATTGGCGGGCATCTGTGCGGATGCCTTTTGAAGGACTAAGGGTTGCAGGGACGCTGTGGTCCCCCAGATCGCATGAGGTCAAGGATTTCCTGGCGCGGCACCAGATCGCCTACGAGTGGCTGGACGTGGAAAAGGACCCCAAGGCGCGGGCCCTGGTGGAGGGACAACAGGGAGGGGAACTGCGGCTTCCGGTGGTGTACTTTCCGGATGGCAAGACACTCATCGATCCGGAAATTCGGGAACTGGCCGAGAAGACGGGGTTCCAGACGAAAGCCTCCCTGCCCTTCTACGATCTGGTGATCATCGGCGGCGGGCCGGCCGGGCTGGCTGCCGCGGTGTATGGCGCTTCCAATGGGATACGCTGCCTGCTGGTAGAGAAGCATGCGCCGGGCGGTCAGGCAGGCAACAGTCCAAAGATCGAGAACTATCTCGGGTTTCCCAGCGGAATCTCGGGCATGGATCTGGCGCGCAGGGCGGTGACGCAAGCCAAGCGCTTCGGCACGGAGATCATCTCGACGCAGCAGGCAACCGCCGTGCGGGTACAGGATGCGTATCGCGTGACGGTGTTGGAGGACGGAACAGAGGTCACCAGCAAGGCCGTGCTGATTGCCACCGGCGCGAGGTTCCGGCGCCTGGAGGTTCCGGGCATCGATAAGTTCATTGGGGCGGGCGTGTACTACGGGGCGGCCTATACCGAGGCACTCAACTACAAGGACCAGCCGGTCTTCGTGATCGGCGGGGCGAATGCCGCGGGACAGGGCGCCATGTATCTAAGCCGCTTTGCCAGCAAGGTGTATCAGTTGGTGCGGCGGGAAACGGGAGTGACCATGTCTCGACACTTGATCGAGGCGGAGGATGCCAATCCCAAGATCGAGCGGCTGCTGGCCACCGAGGTGGTGGCGATCAACGGGGAGCCCGGAAGACTGGAGAGCATTGAGGTGCTGAACAGGAAGACCGGGGAAAGGTCAACCCTGCCCGGGGCGGCGATGTTCGTCTTCATCGGCGCCGTGCCGCAAAGCGAGGTCGTGAAGAACCTGGTGATGGTGGATGAAAAGGGCTTTATTCTCACGGGAACGGACCTGATGCAGGGTGGCAAGCGACCACGAGACTGGCCGCTGGACCGGGATCCGATGATCCTGGAAACCAGCGTGCCCGGTATTTTTGCGGCCGGCGATGTGCGGTTGGGTACCACGCACCGTGTGGCGACCGCCACGGGTGATGGCGGTATTGCCAATGGGGCCATCGAGGGGTATCTGAATTCCCTATGAACCGGGATTTTCTGCGGCGGCTGGACCTGTTCTCGAGCCTGTCCGAAGCCGACCTGGATGCGCTTTCTTCCAAGACCGAACTGCTGACGATTCCGGCAGGGGCAAACCTGATCGAAGAGGGCACAGCCGGCGACGCGGCCTACGTGGTGGTCAGCGGCGAATTCGAGGTTGTGAAGAAGTCGGACGGGCAGGACATTGTGATCGCCGTGCGGGAGTCCGGCGAGGTCTTCGGCGAAATGGCCCTGCTTGATCAAGCCCCGCGGACTGCTTCCGTGCGCGCAGTTCAGGAGGGTCAGGTACTGAAAATCGGGGGCGATGCGTTCCAGGCAATGCTAGGACAAAGCCCGACGGCTGCGCTCAGCATCCTGAAAACGGTGACCAACCGGCTGCGGCAGAACGAGGGGCTGCTGCGGCAATCCGAGAAGATGGCGGCTCTGGGGACGCTGGCGGCCGGACTTGCGCACGAATTGAACAATCCCGCGGCAGCGGTGCGCCGGAGCGCGGGCCAACTGCGGGATGCGATTTCGGAGTTCGCCCGCCTGACTGCCGACCTGGCCGAGTGCAGCCTGCCGCGCGAGCAGCAGCGGAGCATCGAGGAACTAAAGGGCAAGATCGAGACCGCGGCGGCCGCCCCGGCCCTGGATCCCCTGACCCAGAGTGACCGGGAGTCGGAGGTGCAGACGTGGATGGATGGCATCGGGATCGAGGACGCCTGGGAAGCGGCGCCCGGGCTGGCGGCCTCCGGATGGGATGCCGCGGCACTGGCCCAGCTCCAGGAGACATTCCAACCTGAAGACCTCAAGATCGTGGTTCGCTGGCTGG
>DATIPW010000013.1:0-1748 GCA_035471605.1 Anaerolineales bacterium
AGTGCGCCCCCAAGGTAGAGGGCGACCGGGCGTAGGGCGCTGTTGCGCCCCTCCCGCAGACCGTAGATCAACCAGCACACCAGAAGCACTGGCACCAGACTTGCAAAATTGAATCGCGTCAGGCCGGCAGCGGCCAGGAACGCGCCGCTCAAAAAGGCTGCGCGCCAGGTCGGGGCTTGGCCGCGCGCGCCGCGCACGTAAAGCCAGGCTCCCAGCAGGCTCAAGAAAGCCGCCAGCGAGTGATTGAGCGCCGCCCGCAGCGCAAAATGCATAGCCACGTGATGCACAAAGGCGTACACCAGCGCGAATTCCCACAACAACTGCACCCACGCAGGGCTGCCGCCCGCGCGCATCCCGGGATCGGGGCGCAGATCTCTTGAGATCGCCACCATCAGCAGCAGGCAGCCCAGCCAGGTGATCGTGCTCAGCAGTCGCCCTGCCAGCAGGTCGTATTCCGAAAGCCAGGCACTTAAGGCGTACAGGGGGATGGCATAGGGCATGTGCGTGTACGGATAGTCGACGTAGGGCAGCATCCCGTCATACGCCAGCAGCTGCCCCGGGGCGATGAACTGATTCTCGTCGTGCGATATGTTGGCGGAAACGGTCCTGCTGATCAAGAGCACCAGGATCGCCAGATAGAAGAGCCCCTGCGTGGTTGCCTTCAAGACCTTCGATGCATTTCCCATGCCAGCTGAAATTATAATGGTCGGAAGGCCTGCACCTCGCCCACCCATTGGGATCACCCGTGCCCTGAAATGAACCCCACACCGGTTTTTGTCATCGAAGTCCTCCTGGGCATCTTGGGCGCAACCTTGCTGGTGGCTGCCGGCTGGCGGCTCGCCACCCATCGTGTCTCGATCCCCTGTCCCCCTTGGCTGGCCTGGCTGCTGGAGATGCCGCTCACCTCCAACCTGCGGCTTGAAAACCTCCTGGAGCGTCTGGACCTGCAGCCCGGCATGCAAGTCCTGGATGCGGGCTGCGGCCCTGGGCGTCTGACCGTGCCCGTCGCGCAGCGCGTTGGGGCCGCTGGCCATGTCACCGCCGTCGATATCCAGGCCGGCATGCTCTCCCGCGCGCAGGCCAGGGTGGCGGCCGCCGGCCTGGAAAACGTGACCTTTCTGCACGCCGGGCTGGGCAGGGGCGCCCTGCAGCGCAGCCGCTATGATCGAGCCCTGCTCGTCACGGTGCTGGGCGAGATCCCTGATCGCCAGGCCGCCTTGCGCGAGATCTTCCAGTCGCTCAAGCCCGGCGGCATGCTCTCCGTCAGCGAGGTCGTCTATGATCCCCACTTTCAGCCGAGGTGCCGCCTGCGGCGCCTGTCAGCCGCCATCGGCTTCCGTGAGGTCGCCTTCCATGGGAATTCGTTCGCCTTCACGCTGAATCTGCAGAGACCGCCGCACGCCGCTGGGTAGGGGCACATCTCTCAGGCGCGCGCTGCGCCGCCTCACCGCCAGACGGGATGGGCACGGCGCCTCTCGGCCTGGGCCCTGGGCTGGATCCCGGTCGCGCATTGAGTTCATCCATGGCCATGCTATACTGCGGAACGCCGCGCCAGCGATACCGCGGCACGGAGAAACGCAGATAGGCAGGCGTATCTATTTGGCCGGGATCACGGGGCTTCTCGGCTTCCTGCTCCTGATGGGACTGGAGAGGATGCTGCAGCCGCGCGCCGTGGATGGCCTGTATTTCCAGAGCTGGTCCTCAGAAGCCTTCATGCAGACGGTTCCCATCCAGAACCTTCGCGATGC
>DATIPW010000014.1:0-10107 GCA_035471605.1 Anaerolineales bacterium
GACTGCAGGATGCGCACGACGCCGTTGATCTCGGCCACCACGGCTTCGCCCTTGGGCTGCTTGCGCGCTTCAAACAACTCCTCCACGCGCGGCAGGCCGGTCGTGATATCGGCGCCCGCCGCAGCCACGCCGCCGGTGTGGAAGGTACGCAGCGTCAGCTGCGTGCCGGGTTCGCCAATCGACTGGGCCGCCACGATCCCGACCGCAGCGCCCAGATCGACCATGTCGCCGCGCCCCAGATCCAAGCCGTAGCACTTCGAACAGATGCCGTGCTCAAGCTCGCACGTCAGCGCCGACCTGACCTTCACTTCGGCAATGCCCGATCCGGAGATCTGCCGCGCCAGCACGCGGTCAATCACATCATCCCGTTCGCCCAGCACTTCGCCCGTCTCGGGGTGGATGACGCGCTCCGCCAGATGGCGGCTGTACAGCCGGCCGCTCATCGACTGGCCCGCAACGTCATCCGAGCGACGGATGGTCACGCCCTCGAGCGTGCCGCAATCGTGCTCGTTAATGATGATGTCCTGGGCGATATCTACCAGGCGCCGCGTGAGGTAGCCGGCATCTGCCGTGCGCAGCGCGGTGTCGGCCAGGCCCTTGCGGGCGCCGTGGGTGGAGATGAAGTACTCGAGTGCCGTCAGCCCCTGCCGGAAGTTGGAGCGAATCGGAAGCGGAATGATGCGCCCGGCCGGGTCAGCCATGAGCCCGCGCATGCCCGCCAGCTGAGAGACGGTCGAGAAGCCGCCCTTGGTGGCGCCCGAGCTTGCCATGATGGACAGGTTGCCATCAGGATCCATCTGCTTCTTCACCGCATCAGCCACCTCATCCGTGGCCTTCTGCCAGATCTCAATGATGCGCTCGTTTTGCTCCTGCTCGGTCAGCAGACCGCGGCGGAAATCGCGCTCCACAACCTCCACTTGCGCTTGCGCGCCGCTGAGCAGATCCTTGCGCTCCGCGGGAACGGAGATGTCGGCCACCGCCAGCGTGGTCCCGGAACGCATGGCGAACTCAAAACCCAGGGCCTTGATGCGATCAGCCACATCGGTGGTCGGCTCCTGCCCACATACCTCGTAGACCTCGGCGATCAGGTCCTTCACCCCGCCCTTGTCAAGCTTCTCGTTGGTGAATTGAACCTCCGGCGGCAGGATGCGGTTGAACAGCACGCGCCCGACCGTGGTGTCAATCACGCGCGTCTCCGCCGCTGGCAGACGGTTGCGCTCTTCGTCATACCATGTGAGGGCGCGCAGCTTGATGCGCGAGTGCACCTCCACCTGATCCAGCGCGTAGGCCAGTTCCACTTCGTCGATGTCGGCAAATGCGCGTCCGTCGCCGCGGTGCGCCGCCTGATGCTCCATCGTCAGATAGTAGACGCCGAGCACCATGTCTTTCGAAGGGGAGATGATCGGTTCGCCATCCGCGGGCTTGAGCAGATTGCGGGAGGCCAGCATGAGTTGCCGCGCTTCGTTGACGGCTTTCTGAGAAAGCGGGACGTGCACCGCCATCTGGTCGCCATCAAAGTCGGCGTTGAAAGCCGTTGTCACCAGCGGGTGCAGCTGGATTGCGGAACCCTCAATCAGGATCGGTTCAAAGGCCTGAATACCGAGGCGGTGCAGCGTCGGCGCCCGGTTCAGCAGAACCGGGCGGTCCTTGATGGCGTCCTCCAGCGCCTCCCACACCTCCGGGCGGTTGCGTTCGATGAGGCGTCGGGCACCCTTGACATTGGCGGCATAGGCATTCTGCACCAGGCGCGCGATCACGAAGGGCCGGTACAGCTCAAGCGCCATGGCCTTCGGCAGGCCGCACTGATAGAGCTTGAGCTGCGGGCCCACGACGATCACGGAACGCCCGGAATAGTCCACGCGTTTACCCAGCAGGTTGCGGCGGAAGCGCCCCTTCTTTCCCTTGAGCATGTCACTGAGGGACTTGAGCTCGCGGCGACCCCGGCGGCTGAGCGCCTTGCCGCGCTGCGAGTTGTCAATCAAGCTGTCGACGGCCTCCTGCAGCATGCGCTTCTCGTTGCGGATGATGACATCCGGCGCCCCCAACTCCAAGAGGCGCTTGAGGCGGTTGTTGCGGTTGATCACCCGGCGGTACAGATCATTCAAGTCGGAGGTCGCGAAGCGCCCGCCATCCAACTGCACCATGGGCCGCAGGTCCGGCGGAATGACCGGAAGCACCGTCAACACCATCCACTCGGGGCGGTTGCCCGAGCGGCGAAAGGCCTCCACCACCTTCAAGCGCGTGGTGGCTTTCTTGCGCTTCTGCTTGGACTTTGTGGTGCGCACCTCTTTCCACAACTCCTCAGAGAGCTTGTCCAAATCCAGGCGCTGCAGGATGTCGTGGAACGCCTCGGCACCCATATCCGCGCGGAACACCTGCCCCCAGCGCTGCTTGAGCTCGCGGTAGCGGCTCTCGCTGATGAACGTGAAAGGCCTCAGCTCCATCAACTCGTCCCGCTGGCGCGATGACTGATTCACCGAGGCAGAGGTCTGGTCCTCCAGCTGGGAGCGCAGGCCCTCCATCTCAAGGTCAGCTTCAGCCTTGAGCCGGCCGGCCTCCATCTTCATCTGCTCCAACTCTTGGGCGCGTTTGTCCTTGAGTTCGTTCTCCACCGATTCCAGTTTCTTCTGGACGATCTTCTGCACCTGGCTGATGTGCTTGTTCGCCACCTTGTCATTGGCATCCAGGATCTTCTCGCCCGTCAGCTCAAAAATGACGGCCTTCCGTGCCAGCTGGCCCATCTGCTCCTGGAGCTCGCGCTCCAGCTTCTGGCCTTCCTTTATGATGGGGTCAACCTGCTCGGCAATGTACTCGTCGTAGCCCTGCTCGAGAGCGCCGCGTTTCTCCGAAAGCTCCGCAATCTTTCGATCCCGGTTGGTCTTGACTTCGGCAATGCGCGCGTTGACTTCGGCGGCCTGCTCCCTCTCCGAAACCGAAATCTCATCTTCCAGCCGCTGAAGCGCCTTCTTGCGCGCCTCCTCATCCACGTAGGTGACAATGTACTGCGCAAAATACAGAACGCGGTCCAGGTTGCGGCGCGAGATGTCCAGCAACATGCCCAACTGGGAGGGGATGCGGCGTGTGTACCAGATATGAGCCACGGCCGTTGCCAGGCTGATGTGGCCCATGCGTTCGCGGCGCACGGCCGCACGCGTCACCTCAACGCCGCACTTGTCACAGATGATTCCTTTGTAGCGCGGGTTCTTGTACTTGCCGCAATAGCACTGCCAGTCGCGCGTCGGCCCAAAGATGGCCTCATCGAACAGCCCATCCTTTTCGGGGCGCAACCTGCGGTAGTTGATCGTTTCCGGCTTGAGTACCTCTCCATACGACCACGACAGGATCGTGTGGGGACTTGCCAAGCTGATGCGGAGCGCCGTCAATCCTTTGGTTTCCACTCGGAACTCTCCTCGACATACCTTGCGAGCTCGGCTAGAGGTCTCTGTGCAGCGTGTAGTCGGCATGCACTAGAGACACAGAAACACAAGCGCTCTGAGGGCTTTTCTCCTCAAGCGCTTGCGCCCTACGCTCGGTTTTCACATCCAACCTATGAATTATACGCCTCTTCCCCCCTGCGTCAAGAGCCGTCCGGCGACCGAGAGCGCTGCCCGGATTCCCTTTGGGGCCTAGGGGCCGGGAGCCCGATTTCGGTACAGACGCGCGTTGGGAACGCTTCGCATGCGGGCCACGTCCAGATCTGCTCCCAGGAAGTCGGCTACCGCCTGGCAGTACGCGTCCGGATCCGCCATCAGCTTGTTGTAGTCCACGTACAGGACAGACATGTTGGGCTGGCGCGCCAGCCAGTACTTGCTGGCGTGCAAGTGCTCCCGGAACTGATTGCTCATTTCCGCATCCGACGCCCCGGAGGCCTCGTTGCGGCGCTTCAGCATCTTGTGTTGCGAGGCCAGGATCTCTCCGATCTCCCGTTCCATGAAAACTACCTTGTATTCACACTTGCGTGGTAGATGCTCCAGCAACGCCGAGATCACCTTCACCAGCTTGCCGCGAGCAGCCTCCAGCCAAGCGTCCTGCCCCTCCGCCAGCTGCTTCACAGGCTCGAATTCAAAGTACCCATCAGGGTTGTCCTCGTCGGCGGCACGGACGGCATCCGTGACGATCTCCAGACCCCCTTCGGACAGCATTTTCATCATCATCGAGGTGCCGGAACGCGGCAACCCCGACACTACAAAGATCGGCTTTGCCTTGCGGGGCGCAGAGGATCTTTGGCGCCAGAGCTTGCTCAGCATCGTCTACCCTTTGCCGTGCCGTCGAGTCGATTTGCCCTATCAGCCGCGGATTTCGTTGAGCCACCACTTGCAGTCAATTTTATTCTACTCGGAAGTGGCGGCTGGCTGGCTCGCATGCAAGCGGGGATGCAGCAGGGACAGGAGCACACGCAGGCTCAGCGGATCAGGGCGCGTGCTCGTAGTAGTGGTCGATGACGTCGGCTCGCAGCCAGGATTGGATGTTCGGCTGCCGCAGGACATCCTCCGGCAGCATATCGGTCAGCTCAGCGATTGTGAGCCGTGCCTGCTCGAAGTGCGCCTCGACGTCGGCGGCCGGGCGCTGCTCACTTGCCGCCACGGCCAGGGCATTAAAGGCATCCACGTCATCGACTTCTCCGGGGTCTTCGCCGGCGGAAGACTCGATGACCGCGATCCCCTTTTCCCACCAGGCGAGGATGTGCGCCAGCAGATCCTGGAAGCGGCCAAAACCCTGCTTCCGCAGAAAGGCGGAGCGCTTGGCCGCGGTCAGTCCGTGGAAACGGCGCGCATATCCTGCCCACTCCCTTTGCAGCATGTCAACAACCAGGAAGCGCGGCGCGTCCATCCCGTGCTCCTTGAGGTGCTCGAGCACCACACCATCCAGCCAGCGCTGAATGCGGCCAAGCTTCAGCTGTTCGGCGCTGAGGGCAGAGACCAGCGTGACCAACTGCTCGCGTTGAGTTTCGTACCACGTCATGAATCCCGACTCCGGCGTGCTCTGGAAGCGCTTGATCGCCTGCCCATTGAATGCATCGATGTCATACTTCCGCCCGCGGCGCTCGCCATGCTTTATCGTATCTTCGATGACTCCCCGCGCCTCTTCCCACCACACGGCCACGTGCGCCAGCAGGTCGCGCAGCGAGGCGTAGCCCTGTCTTGACAGGAATTCGGTCTGCTGCTCCGCCGTCTGACCTCGAAACGCCGCCGGAAAGCGCCCCCATTCATCCAATGCCTGCAGGAAGAGTTCCCTTGTGAAATCAGCCACGGAGCAGCCTCGAAATCTGGTTGTGCTATACTCACGCGCGCATATTCTACCTTTTCCCCGGGCGCATCGGGACCAGCCTCAGGATGCAAGCGCGCAGGAAAGTCTGGACGAAGAAACGCCCGGTGGCGGTCACCATCGTGGCCTGGGCAATTGTCGTACTGTTTGTCGTTCGCCTCGTCCAGGTTTTCGAACCCCTCTTCAGGATGAATGTGTTCAAGGAAGGTCTGGGCCGGCCTCTTGCCCAAGGCCTGCGGCTGACACCCTTGGGGGCGGCGGCCGTCACCAGCTCGGTGTATCTGATCGCCTCGCTGATCGGCATCGTGGTGCTCATCGGCTTCCTGCGTCTGCGGCCCTGGGCCTGGGTCATCCTGATGGCCTGGACCGGCGCCTCGCTGGCGCTCGGACTGATGGAGTATTTCTACAGCCATCCCAACTACCTGGTCATGGCCTCCAATGTCGTGATCGCGCTGGCGCTGAACCAGGTCGAGGTCCAGCGTATCTTCCAGATCCGGGTCGAGCAGGATGACCAAGACCTCCTCGGGCACGCTGGCTGAAAGCCGCGATCGGCGCGTCGCCGCCACGGCGCCGGATGCAGAGTTGCTCCGGCACTTTGAGCCCGTGATCCGCTACACACGCGGCGAGCACTTCTTCCCCCTGGATGTGGAGCGCTACGTGCGGCAATGCAGCCTATGGGCGCACTTTCCCGACGGCCGGGATCAGCTTCTGCTGCCACAGGAAGATCTCACGCTTGACACTCTCGTCGAGCCGCGCCCGGCAGCCTTCGGCACTGTGCACTACCTGCGCTTCATTGAGAACCTGACCCTGACCGAGTCGGCGGACGTATTGGCGCGGCGACTGCGTCTGGGCCGCCGGCTGCAGAATGGCTTCCACCCCGGCCTGGGCCGACTGGCGCGCGGCGGCCTGCTGCCGCGGGTCCTCGACGCCCTCTTCAGCCTCTCGTTCCTGCTGCGCGGCCGCGTCCCCGCCGCCAGTGCCGCGGCGGCAGAGCTGGACTACTTTCACTTGCGGGCCCAGCGTGAGGGCTTCACCTACTACGGCCGCGTCACGCGGCAGAACCACTGGACGGTGCTGCAGTACTGGTTCTTCTACTGCTACAACAACTGGCGCTCGGGGTTCGGGGGCGTCAATGATCACGAATCCGATTGGGAGATGATCTCCGTCTATCTGTACGAGCAGGAAGGCGAACTTCTGCCGGAATGGGTGGCCTATGCCACCCACGATTCCAATGGCGACGACCTGCGCAGACGGTGGGACGATGCAGGACAGCTCGAATTGGAGCAGGGGCACCCTGTCGTCTATGCCGGGGCGGGATCGCATGCGTCCTATTTCCAAAAGGGAGAGTACCAGGCCGAGGTGGACCTCCATCTGCCGGCATGGCTGGAGCGCGCTCGCCGGGCGTGGAACACGTTCTGGACAGGCACACTCGGCCAGCGCCCGGCCGATCCTTTTCACATTCCGTTTGTGGATTTCGCCCGGGGAGATGGAATGGCGATCGGTCCGGGTCAGCCCCATGGCTGGGATGCGGTGCTGATCGACTCCGCGGTGCCGTGGGTGAACCAGTATCGCGGTTTATGGGGACTGTATGCCCGTGACCCCATCTCCGGCGAGAATGCCCCGGCCGGTCCCATGTACAACCGCGATGGCTCCCCGCGGGATGCCTGGTACGATCCACTGGGGTTTGTCGGCCTGGACAAGGTCCCGCCCCCGCCGGAGGTCCTGCGACTATTGGAGCTCAATCGCTCGCAAGTGACCAGCCGCCAGTCCGCGCTGAAGACCCTGCTGCCGGAGAAGGCCGGCCAACTGCAGTCCATGGGCATCCGGCTCAAGAGCATGGAGCGCAGGCCGCATCTGGCAAGGCAATATGCGTCGCTGCAGAAAAAGCTGGCGGCGCTGGCCGACGAAGTGCGCGCGCTGCGGCGCGAGGACGCCGAGAACCACGCCCTGCTCCAGAGCCTGACCCTCGGCTTGGAGCGTCGGCGCCGCGGCCGTCACGAAGACGCGCGGGCGCATATCCAGCATCTGGCCGTTCCAGCCCCCGCGGCTCGACGTCGATTTGACCGCCTTGGAGAGGCCTGGGCGGCAATCAGTCTCAGTCTGCTGCTGTTCGCGATCGTTGGGCTCTTGTTCCTGGCTCCGCGCTACCTGGGTGCGGGTCTGGCAGGCACCACCATTCTGTTCGTGGTCATTGAATCCATCCTGCGCAGGGCTTTCATTCAGACGGTCAGTGAGCTCACGGCTGTCCTAGCGATCATCGCCTGCGCCATTCTGGTCATCCATTTCTGGTACTGGCTCATCGTGGCCGTTCTGCTGGCGGTGGCGACGTTCCTGCTGCTGCAGCGTGTGCGCGAGCTTACCGGCTGACCTGGCGCACGGCGCGGATGAAATCGGCAAGCAGGCCATAGGCAGTCGGCTCCGGACCTGCCACCATCCCCTGGCGCTCGGCCTCAATAATGAAGTAGTCCCCCAGAACATCCGTCCGGAAGGCAGCGCCGGTCGTCGAGTCTTCCATCCCGTAGAGCGGATCCGAGACTTCGACCAACTCAGGCGCCACGCGGGCGCGAATCTGCCCTCCAGTTTTCTCTGCGGAACACACCAGCCTGTACCTTTTCCCCTGCCGCTGGGCTGCCGCGATCATCGGTGGCGTGAGTTCCCGGATGCCGCTCCGTTGCACCTGCTGGGGCGTGAAAGGGGCATCCATGAGAACGGTCACCAAGGCTGCGACCTTGATGGCCGCGTCCCATCCGTCGACATCCGCAGAAGGATCGCTCTCGGCAACTCCGATGGCTTGGCAGTATTTGAGTGCCTCGGCGAACGTGTCCCCGCGCTCCATGCGCGTCAACATGATGTTGGTGGTGGAGTTCAGCACGCCGCGGAAAGACAGCAGCTCGGCCGCCGGCAGGCATTCCCGGAAGACCGAGAAGACGGGTGAACCCCCCAGGACGGTCGACTCGAAAAGGAATCTGCGGTGCCGTAGCTGCGCCAGGGCATTCAATTCCCGGTAGCCATGCACCAGAATGCCCTTGTTGGCAGTGATCGCGTGCATGCCCGCCTGCAGCGCGGCGCGCACATGCGTCAGCCCCGGCTCACCCGTGGCATGGTCAACGGGTGAATTCTCGAACATGACATCCGCCCCACACTCGCGGATGACCGCGAGCGAGTCGCGCGCGCGGCTGGCCGAAAGCTGCGCGAGCGACTCGCCGTTTTCGATGAGCCCCAGGGCCCGGTCAAGCGCGATCCCGGAGCCGTCCACAGCAAACCCGTGCCGCCCCGTTGCCAATCCCGTCACGGAGAAGGTGATGCCATACTCCCCTTCGAGGACCGCGCGTTTGCGCAGCAGCAGTCGGGCAAACGCCCGACCCACGTTTCCAAAGCCAATCAATGCCAGGTTGTGATGCACAATGGGCTCCTAGATCGGAGGATAGGGGAACGCCCGGCGATTGCCAGGCGGCGACGGAAAGACGCCCGACTCAAGCAGCGCTCCGGCACGTTTCACGATCGCGTCTATCTCGCCCTCCGTCAAATATCGATTGAGCGCCCGGTGCAAAATCGATCCGTCTTCGAGGAGTGCGGGCACCGACGCCAGGCGGGCGCGCGCTTCCGCCGGGATGCTCTGGCCTGACGAGTCCCACAGTACGGTTCGCAGCTTCTCCTCCTCGTGAAAACACAGGCCGTGGTCGATCGCCCACAGCTTGCGCGTGCCGTTCTCGATCAGCACGTGGCTGCCTTTTCGATCGGCGTTGTTCACCAGCACGTCGAACAGGGCCACTTCGGGCAGCCGCGCCTTGTCTGCTTCTTTGAAGCTGAAATAGTGATACTCCGGGTCGTAGTCGATATACTGCTGCAGAGATCCGACTCCATAGGGTTGCACGTCCTCGCGCAGCACCGTACACGGCACAAAGTGGAACCCCAAGGCTTCGCTCACCAGGTACGCGGCCACCTCCCGCTGTGCCAGCGTATTCTCCGGAAAATCCCACAGGGGCTGCTCGCCGCGCGAAGGCTTATATACCGCGGGAAACTCTGCGCCCTCATGCCGCACGATCACCATGAACGTGTAATTGGAACCGAGCATGAACTGCCCTCTAAGCTCCAATTCCCCCTGTTCAAGTGCGCCTTGCAAGTCGTGGATTCTGGGCGGTTCTTTCACGAACGATCAGCAGCTAGCGCATGTGCCCGTTCTTTTTCGGGCAGAAGTGCCCTCCGGGCTCGATCGGTTGCCCGCACTGCGGGCAGAGCGGCCGGCCGCGATTGGCGACCTCTGCCCCCCAGCGGGCCAAGTGACGCAGCTGTGTCCGTGTGCACCAGAAGCGAAACACTGTTCCGGACTCCGGCTCGGACTCCTCTGCCTCCGCCTGCACCTCGCGCACAAAGAGCACCACCCGGTCCCGCGCCTGGTCATAGCCCAGACCAATCTCCCCCACGCGGAAGGCGGGGTCGACGGGCGGATAAATGCGCATGTGTTCCTCGACGTACTCCGCCGAGGCCTCCTCCAAATCGGGATTCTGGCGCGCCACCTCAGCCAGGAACTGCTCGATTCCCACAGCCAGGGATTGCAGCTGGGTCTTCTCGATGATCACGGTATGGGTCTTGTCAGCCTGCAGGGCCTGCAGGTAGAAGACGCGTTGCCCGGGTTGGCCAATAGCGTCGCTCGTAATGTGATCACACGGATC
Organism: Anaerolineales bacterium; assembly: GCA_035471605.1. Lineage (GTDB taxonomy): Bacteria > Chloroflexota > Anaerolineae > Anaerolineales > Villigracilaceae > Fen-1038. Next base: position 9,939 of record DATIPW010000014.1, read on the forward strand.
GACGTCGATTTCGATTTTGGGCATGAGTAATCAGGCGGGAGCTTGCGGAAAAGCAGTATACCAGATCGGGTATCGGAGCCCTTCTTGCCACGGTCGCGAGCCGTCACAGCCCCCGACGGTATAATGCGCGCACTGCGCGCGTGACCTTCAAGCCGCGATCTACGCGCGG
>DATIPW010000015.1:0-3956 GCA_035471605.1 Anaerolineales bacterium
GTGCTCGGATACTTCCTGCCGAACCCTGTCGTCCAGCTGGGGGGCCTGGTCAACGATCGCGATTTCTTCCGGTACCTGCGGGGCGGCCGCTACCGGGAGTACCTCACAATCAACCGGATCCAGTATCTTGCCAATGTGGTCCAGCCTGGGCGCGACCGGCACTTCATCGACGACTTTGGGAAGTCGGGCTTCGCGCTGATGTTCCGTTCGGCGGAGGGGATCGCCGGGCACCCGGACTGGCGATACGAGATCTATCGCGTGCTCGAATAGTTGTCGCGCAGGCTGCTGGAGACAATCGGTTATACTGACGGCGCTGTATGACCGCTCACATCCGCAATTTTTGCATCATCGCCCATGTTGATCATGGCAAATCCACCCTTGCAGATCGATTGCTGCATCTGACCGGCACGATCCCGGACCGGGATACAACCGAGCAGATCCTTGACTCGATGGACCTCGAACGCGAGAAGGGGGTGACCATCAAGGCCTCCGCCGTGCGCATGCAGCACACCACCGCGGACGGCCGATCCTACGAGCTCAACCTGATCGATACCCCGGGTCACGTGGACTTTGGCTACGAGGTGAGTCGGGCGCTCAAGGCTTGCGAGGGCGCCCTGCTGGTCGTCGATGCAAGTCAGGGCATCGAGGCTCAAACCCTGGCGAACCTGTACCAGGCGCTGGATGCCGACCTGGTCATCATCCCGGTGATCAACAAGATCGACCTGCCTTCCGCACGCCCAGAGGAGGTGGCAGAGGATATCGCCGCCCTCTTGGGGACGCCTGCTGCGGAGGTGCTGCGCATCTCGGCCAAGGACGGGTTGAACGTCGAGAAGGTGCTCGAGGCAATCGTGCAGCGTGTGCCGCCGCCAAAGGACGAGGTTGACAAGCCCTTGCGCGCATTGATCTTCGACTCGCACTACGACTCCTACAAGGGTGTCATTGCCTATGCGCGCATCTTTGAAGGGAGGGTGCGGCCAAACGACACGCTGCACATGTTCGCCACGGGCGCCAAGCTGAAGCCGATCGAGATCGGCTTTTTTGCACCTGACATGCGTCCTGTGCAGAGCCTGTCGGCCGGCGAGGTGGGCTACATCGCCACCGGACTCAAGACGGTGCACGACTGCCGGGTGGGCGACACCATCACGCTGGCCTCGGCACCGGCGGCCGAGCCGCTGCCCGGCTACCGCCACCCCAAGCCGATGGTCTTCGCCGGCATCTATCCGGTCGAGGCAGATGACTATCCCGAGCTGCGTGAGGCGCTGGACAAGCTGCAGCTGAACGATGCCTCGCTGACCTTCGAGCCGGAGACCTCGCAGGCTCTGGGCTTCGGCTTCCGCGCCGGGTTCCTGGGTCTTTTTCACATGGAGATCGTCCAGGAGCGCATTGAACGCGAGTATCTTCTGGATGTCGTCTTCACCGCGCCGTCGGTCGAGTACGAGGTGGCCTTGGTCAACGGATCGACGCTTGCGGTCGACTCGCCCGCGGAGCTGCCGGACGAGAACCGGATCGTGGAGGTGCGCGAGCCGTGGATGACCATCGAGATCATCACTCCGACCGAATTCTACGGCCCGATCATGGAGTTGGCCACGGGGCGGCGAGCCATCTATCGGTCGCAGGAGTACCCCGCGCCGCACCGTGTCCAGTTGAACTTCGAGATTCCCCTGGCGGAGATCATTGTCGACTTCTTCGATGAGCTGAAGTCGCGCACCAAGGGCTACGCCTCGCTTGACTACCAGTTCCTGGAGTATCGCCCGGAGCAGCTGCAAAAACTTGAGCTGCTGGTGAACGGCGAGCCGGTGGATGCCCTGGCCGCCATCGTCCACAAGAAGGAGGCCTTCCACAAGGGGCAGAGACTGATCACCAAGCTCAAGTCCATCATTCCCCGGCAGCTGTTTGACGTCGCCATCCAGGCTGCGGCCGGCGGGCGGATCATTTCGCGCGCCAATGTCAAGGCGACGCGCAAGGACGTGCTGGCGAAGTGCTACGGCGGCGACATCTCGCGCAAAAAGAAGCTGCTCGAGAAGCAAAAGCGCGGCAAGAAACGCCTGAAAATGGTGGGCAATGTGGAGATCCCGCAGGAAGCCTTCATGGCGGTGCTGAAGCTGGAAGATGAATAGCCGGGACGGGGAAGAAGCCCGCCCTGCCTGGCTGGGGACTTGAAGTCATGTTGAAGAATGCAAAACGCTGGCTGCCGGGAGCGCTGATCAGCATCGTGCTGATTGCAGGCATCCTGTACTTTGTAGATCTGTCGCGGGTGGTCAGCGCGGTCCGTTCGGCTGATTACCGTCTGCTGGCTGTGGCCGGCGTGTTGGTGTTCGGCTGGCTTTTCATGCGTGCGGTCGTGTGGAGGACGCTGCTGCGCGATCGTCCATCCTACCGGGATACACTGCTGGCGGTCAGTGAAGGCTACCTGCTGAACAACTTCCTGCCTTTCCGGCTGGGCGAGATTGGCCGGGCATTTGTCCTGAGCCGCAGGTCGAGCTTGTCGTTCAGCGAGATTCTGCCGACGGTCGTGATCGAACGCGCCGTCGACCTGTTCTTCAGCGCGGCCATCTTTCTCGGCTCTCTGCCTTTTGTTGCCGGCATCGGGGAGACCGGGCGCGTGGCCGTATACGCAGGCGCCGTCATCGTCGCGGGCATTGTGCTGCTCTACCTGCTGGCCCGGAACCGGAAACGGGCGCTGGATCTGTTCCACCGCTTGAGCTCGCGGTGGCCGAGATTGCAGCGGCGGGGCGGCGGGTTACTGGAGTCGTTCCTGGCCGGCCTAGAGGTGTTGACCAATGGCTGGCTGTTTGCCCGCTTCCTGCTTTGGATGGCGGTCAACTGGAGCATGGCCATCGTCACCTACTTTGTGATCATGCGGGCCTACTTTCCCCAGACCCAGTTCGTGTGGGGCATGTTTGGCTTGGGTGCAGCCGCGTTCGGAGGCGCAGTCCCCTCGCTCCCCGGCGCCGTGGGGACCTTCGAGGGTGCCCTGGGCGGCGCCCTCACGCTACTCACGGGCGACCAATCCACCGCGCTGGCGGTGGCACTGACGGCGCGCTTCTTCAACTACCTCACCAGCATCGTTCTGGGAGGCTATGCCCTGTCACGCGAGGGCCAGACCATCTCCGGCATCTACCGGCAGCTGGTGAACCTGCGATCCGGGAGGGGGGTCGCATGATCCCTCTCTATGACACCGCGCGCACCCGCCGCTTCGCTTTGATCACCTGGCTGCTGGTGGCCCTGAATGCGCTGGTCTTCCTGCAGGAGATCGGCCTGGGCCCCGCCGCTTTGGAGCGCTTCATCCGCACGTGGGGGCTGGTGCCGCGCCAATTGCTGGCGCAACCCCGCAGCGAGTGGATCACGGTCTTCAGCTCCATGTTCGTGCACGGAGGATGGGTTCACATTCTGAGCAACATGTGGATCCTGCTGATCTTCGGTGACAACGTGGAGGAGCGCATGGGCGGCCTGCGCTATCTGCTCTTCTATTTGCTGAGCGGGGTGGCTGCCGCCTTGCTGCAGTCGTTGGTGCTGGGCGGCAGCGATGTGCCCATGATCGGCGCCAGCGGCGCGATCGCCGGCGTGCTGGGGGCCTACCTGGTGCTCTTTCCGCACGCGCGCATCGCCAGCCTGGTTCCCATCCTCTTCATCTTTACGGTCATCCATGTGCCGGCCACGCTTTTCCTCATGCTCTGGTTCCTCTCCCAGCTGTTTTCCGGCTGGTTCGCGCTGGGCGGAGTCGGCGGGAGTGGCATCGCCTGGTGGGCGCATATCGGCGGATTCGTGTTTGGCCTGGTAGCAGTCCATGCCTTTGTCCGCCGCAGGACCTACTACTAGGCGGCCCGAGGATCAGCCATGAGCGCCAAGTACCTTGTCACCGGCGGTGCCGGCTTCATCGGCTCCAACTACGTGCACCGGCTGCTGCAGCGCGGCGAGCAGGTCATCATCTATGACAACCTGAGCCGCCCGGGGTC
>DATIPW010000016.1:0-1739 GCA_035471605.1 Anaerolineales bacterium
CAGCATCATGACGGGAATGAAGATCCAACGTGATGTCTCAGCCGGCAGAACCGGCGCCAGGATGATGGCGCTCGCCCCGAAGGCCCCCATGATGAACTGACCTTCTGCCCCGATATTCCACAGGCGCATCCGAAACGCCACGGAGCAGGCCAGGGATGCAAGCAGGATCGGGGTGGCCTTGACGATCGTGTCTGACAGCACGCCCAGGCTGCCAAACGAGGCCCTCGCAATGTGGGCATACGATCGCATCGGATCCCCCCCGGCAGCCCGGATCACGATCCCGCCGATGACCAGCGCCACCGCAACCGCGGCCAGAGACAGGACAACCGGATACCAGGCTGGTGGCTCATCCAGGCGCGGCTCCAACTGGATCCTGAAAGGGCGGATCCTGCCGCGCCGCACCCGTGCTTCAGCCATTGGCCATTGCTCCTTGCGCGCCGACCTGAGTTAGGGGCGTTCCCGTCATCATCAGTCCCACCGTCTCGATCAATGTCTGCTCAGGCTCCTCTGCACCCGTGGCAAGTTCCCCCATGCTGCGTCCCTCGTAGATCACATACACACGGTCGCTCAGCGAGAGCAATTCCTCCAGCTCCTCCGAGATCAACAATATGCCGGCGCCCGCATCGCGCTGCGCCAGCAGCAGCTGGTGCACGCCCTCAATGGCGCCGACATCCAGTCCGCGCGTGGGCTGGACCGCCACCACGAACGTCGGCTTGCCGGAGATTTCCCGCGCCAGGATCACCCGCTGCAGGTTGCCGCCAGAGAGCAGACGCACAGGAGTCGATACCTTGGGCGCAATGATCTCGTAGGCGTCTTTCAGCCTTGTGGCAAACTTGGTCGCCTCCATCATATCCAGCAGGCCGCCTTGGGAAATGGGAGGCTCGCGGTATTTCTTCATGATGACATTGTCCGTGATGCTCAGATCCGGCGCCGTACCGACATGCGTGCGGTCTTCGGGGATATATGCCACCCCGCGTTTGATGCCAAACAGCGTGTTGCGGTTGCTGACTCGAGAGCCGTGCAGCAGGACCTGGCCCTGCTCGCACTTGCGCAAGCCCGAGATCACCTGGGCCAGTTCCGTCTGGCCATTCCCAGCCACTCCCGCCAGCCCAACGATCTCGCCTTGGCGCACCGTGAGGTCCATTCCCCTCAGGGCGGGGAGGCCCTTGTCGTTGTCGGCGTGGACATTACGAACCTCAAGCACCACGGATCCCGGCTTTGCCGGAGACTTCTCAAGTCGAAACACCACGTCGCGTCCGACCATCAGCCGGGCCAACTCCTGCCGTGAGACGCCCGCAGCAGCCACCCCGGCCGCGGAGACGGCCCCCCGGCGCAGCACCGTTACGCGGTCGGCGATTGCCGTCACCTCTTGCAGCTTGTGACTGATGAAGATGACCGACTTTCCTTGGGCGATCATGGAGCGCAGAGTCTTGAACAGGCCGTCAATGTCCTGAGGGGCAAGGACCGCAGTCGGTTCATCCATAATCAGTACATCGGCCCCGCGGTACAGCATCTTTAGGATCTCAACGCGCTGTTGTTCGCCAACAGACAGCTGCCAGATCTTGGCCCGCGGATCCACGTTGAGCCCAAAGCGCTTGGCCAGGGCCGCCACCTTGGAGTCATACTCACTGAGACGCATCAGGAAACGCGGATCATCGAGCCCCAGAAGAATGTTTTCCGTGACGGTTTGTGACGGCACCAGCATGAAGTGCTGATGCACCATTCCGATGCCCGCCTGA
>DATIPW010000017.1:0-1973 GCA_035471605.1 Anaerolineales bacterium
CGACCAGCACCAAGCCCACGACCCCCCAACGCCTGCGTCGCCATGCTGTTGCGCTGTCCCCATCAAGTGTGCCCGTGCAGCGGCGATGGGCTGATTCTAATGCACAACGACGGGGCCTTTCAGGCAGGCTGATGCCCTTCAGGAAACGCCGGCCAAGTCCGGGGGCTTGTCACAACGAGTGCACTGCGAGCGCGTGGCGGCTGCCGGCCCTTCTCGGCGGGGTTTCGACGCAGAACGCCTCAAGCGGAAGGAGCAAGCATGGAAAGCTGCCAGTGCCAGGGGATTGAGTCGAAGTTCGACCAGAAATACGCGGCCAAAAAGCTCAAGGAGTACCGCAAGAAGGGCCCCAAGGAGACCACCTGGGAATTGATCCGGGCCCTGCGTACGCAAGATCTGGCCGGCCTGACGCTGCTCGACATCGGGGGCGGCGTCGGCGACATCCAGCACGAACTGCTCAGATCCGGGCTCGAACAGGCGATCGACAGCGAAGCTTCGACGGCCTACAGCGACGCATGCCGGCAGGAGGCCGAACGGCTGGGGCATGCCGACAGGATCCGCCACATCCGCGGGGATTTCGTCACCGCCGCCGGGAACATCCCGGAGGCGGATATCGTCACGCTGGACCGCGTGATCTGCTGCTATGACGATCTATCCAGACTGATCACGCTCTCTGCCCAGAAGGCCAGGAAGCTGTACGGGATCGTGTATCCGGTGGACGCCTGGTGGACCCGGCTGGCAGTGAGGCTGTACTACGACCTGCGCAACCTGCTGGCGCGTAATCCGATGCGCATGTTTGTGCATCCGTCCGCGACGGTGGAAGCCCTGATCCAGGGGAATGGCTTGCAGCGTCGTTTCTACCGTAGGATGGGGGCCTGGCAGGTGGTGGTGTACGCGCGGGCCTGACGGCCCTTGCCTCCAGCGGGGGTGTGCAGGGATCGGCGTGCTGCGGGCGACGATCGCGAACTCGTATCGAATCGGCGCAAGGGGCCGGCGCCAGATCCGTTTTCAGCCCACGGCTTTCTGCACGAGGGCCCGGATCCTTGCCTCTTCCGCGGGGGTCAGTGCTTTCAACGCGAAGGAAGTGGGCCACATCGGCCCGTCGTCCAGGCTGGCCTGATCACTGAAGCCGAAGGTGGCGTAGCGGGACTTGAATTTATACGCGCTCTGGAAGAAGCACAGCACCTTGCCGTCCTTGGCATAGGCGGGCATGCCGTACCAGGTTCTGGGCGAGAGGTCCGGCGCGCTGGTGGTGATGAGGGCATGCAGGCGCTTGGCCAGGGAGCGATCCGGCTCCGGCATCTCGGCGATCTTCGCCAGCAGGGCGGTTTCGCCATCCGCCCTGCTCTCGGATGCCTTGAGCTCCTGGAGGCGCTCCTTCATCGCCGCGCGTTCCTCCTCGGAGAAGCTCCCGGACTTCCTGGCGGTTGGTCGGTTGCCCCTGGACGGCTTGTGGCTGGTCTTCTTGGCGGCGGTCTTGGCTGGGTTCATGAAAGTTCCTTATCTGCGGTGGATGGATCCAAACCCCCGTATTCTAAACCCGCTTGGAGATGACAGCGGTTGCAGGCAGGGCGAGCAGGCGCAGAAGACCGGCCGATCTCGGCTCGTGAACCGGTCGGCCGCCCCCGCGGCTGCCCGAGCACGCTGCCCACGAAATGAGGCATACTCAAGTGGCGTCGTATCGGGCTGCTGGGATTACCGGGCGGGCATGGGCTGCGCCGGCATCCGCCCTGACTTTCGCGCAGCCGAAAGAACCGAATGACCGGAGGTCGGGGGCCGGGAACAAAGGCCTGCCCTCCGGCGTCGAGATGGCGTATGCCCGCGGGTGACGGATCCTGATGGTGGACGCACCGCCCCGAAAAGAGAGCGCCGCAATGCCTCGATTCACAGCCCTTTCTCTGCTGGTCATCGCTCCCGCTGTGCTGCTTGCCAGCTGCGCGCCCGGGGCACAATCTGGTCGGTCAACCGCTGAGGAT
>DATIPW010000018.1:0-16916 GCA_035471605.1 Anaerolineales bacterium
GGGCTGGTGCGCGGCGCATGCTGAGGAGGTCTCAGAATCGCCACAGCGCATGCGGCTGCTCAGGCTGGTGATCATAGCCTCCGGGCTGGCCGGGCGTCTGCTGGGTGTGGATCAGCGCAAGTACTCAGACGAAGCGCTGGCGGCCATGACCAAGGACTACCGCCTGGTACATTTCGACGTGGAGGCATCCGATGCCCTATCTAGCAGCTGACAACCGCTATCGGCAAATGATCTACAACCGGACGGGACGCAGTGGGCTTAAGCTGCCCGCCATTTCGCTCGGCTGGTGGTACAACTTCGGCGGCGTGGATGTGCTGGAGAACAGCCGGGCCATCGCCCGGCGGGCGTTGGACGCCGGGATCACGCACTTCGACCTGGCCAACAACTACGGCCCTCCTCCGGGTTCCGCCGAGGAGACCTTTGGGCTCCTACTGCGGCAGGACTTCCTGCCGTATCGCGATGAGCTGATCATCTCCACCAAGGCCGGGTATGACATGTGGGCGGGACCCTACGGCGAGTGGGGCTCACGCAAGTACCTGCTGGCCAGCCTGGATGCCTCGCTGCGACGTATGGGCCTGGAGTACGTTGACATCTTCTACCACCATCGGCCGGACCCTGACACGCCGATGGAGGAGAGCATGGGCGCGCTGGACGCCGCCGTGCGGCAGGGCAAGGCCCTGTACGTTGGCATCTCGAACTACAAGGCCGAGCAGACACGCCGCGCGGCCAAGATCCTGCGCGAGCTGGGCACACCCTGCCTGATCCATCAGCCGCGCTACAGCATGCTGGACCGCTGGATCGAGGACGGCTTGACGGACGTATTGCTGGAAGAAGGCATCGGCTGCATCGTGTTTTCCCCCCTCGAGCAGGGCCAGCTTACCGATCGCTACCTGAATGGGGTCCCCAGCGGAGCCCGGGCCACCAAGACGGAGCGCGTTTGGTTGACGCCGGACGACGTGAAGAAGAATCTGCCAAAGGTGAAGAAGCTGAACCAGGTGGCGCTACGACGCGGCCAGTCGTTGGCCCAGATGGCCATCACCTGGGTTCTGCGATCGCCAGCTGTCACGTCCGCCTTGATCGGGGCCAGCAGCGTCCAACAGTTGGAGAACAACCTGGCGGCGCTCAACAAGCTTGAGTTCGGCGACGACGAGCTGGTTGAGATCGAGAAGATCCTGCGGGAATAGACCGATCCGGTCTCTTCCTGGCAACCAGCGCTGGTTGCGCTTGGGCATTGCCGCAATCCCCCTCAAAGCAGCCGCAGCTCGCGTCCCTTACTTGAGGAGCAACGCATGAAATTCACCTCTCCTCCAGGCCGCCAAGACTTCCATGAACGCGTCTGGGAATTGGCGCGCATGATCCCGCGCGGCCAGGTGGCCACCTATGGCCAGCTTGCCCTGCTGGTTGCGCCTCCCGCGGGCATCGACGCCGGGGGATACAAGGCCTATGGCGCTCGCTGGGTGGGCGGCGCCATGGCCGCCTGCCCCGATGACGTGCCGTGGCAACGCGTGATTAACTCGCAGGGGAAGATCAGTGAGCGCCCGGGAGCCGAGGAGCAGCGCAAGCTGCTGGAGGCAGAAGGGGTACTTTTCACGAATGACCGCGTGGATCTTCGGAGATACGGATGGCACGGACCCTCGTCCGGGACGGAACCCCGGCAAGAGACGATGCTCTGAGACGCGGGGCCCAACGACCCGGGCAACACCACACGCAGCAGCCCATGTAGAAACCGCACGGGGCGCCTTGGAGGCGCCCCGTGCGGTTGTGGAAGGATATCACACGACTAGCCCGGGCTGAAGTACACGTCGGTCGGTTTGAGCTTGGAGTTTCGCAGGAAATGCGGTTTCACCGGCATCCCGATCCAGTTGAGGGAGGCAGCTTCAGGATCCACGCCCATCAACCGGGTGAGCAACAGTGTATTCACTCCCTCAAACTCGATCAGCGCCAGGACATACGGCGTCTCCGGCAGAAACTCCTCTGAGCCAAAATAGCAGACGGTAAAGGCATGGACCTGAGCCGGCAGGTTAGTGATATCCACCCACTTCGTCTCGGCCCCGGAGTACATGTCGTGACCGCGCGGGTTGGCGTACACGTATCCGCCATTCGGATCGCGACTGCCGAGCAGCCGTCTATTCGACAGGCCGGCGAACCAAGGGCTGTCCTGCCCGTATGAATGCAGGTAGGTGATGTGGTAGTCCTGTTCGATCTGGATCGGCGCCATCTTCTTCAGAAACTCCAGCGCCTCTTCGTCGGTGCCGATGGGGAACGGCACGCCATGGACGATGTAGCCCCCCAGCGATTCGTCCCGGCGTGCTGGAAGCTTTGCCATGGCTCATCCCTCCCTTTCCAAGACAGATACTGAGACATAGGTGCCTGTGCCCGCATGCGAATGGATGGCGCCGCGCTGCGCCCCCTTGACCTGCAGCCGGTCATCCCTGAAGTGCCTTTTTATGCTGCCCTGCAGCTGCCAGAGCGCGAATACACCCTGCATCAGACCGGTGGCGCCCACGGGGTGACCGCAGGCGATCAGGCCGCCCGAAGGATTCACCGGGCAGACCGGAGTTTGCCGGAGCTTCAGCCCATAGTCGATGCCGGGCAAGAACGCCATGCCAGATTCGGCAAACTTCCCGCCCTCGCCGTACCGGCACAGGCCCAGGTCCTCATACGTCTGGAGCTCTGATGAGGTATAGGCGTCGTGCAGCTCAATGAAGTCCAGCTGCTCCAGGGGATCCTGGATTCCGGCATGCTTCCAAGCCATGTTGCCCGCGGTTCGACCGGCGCGGAAAGAGTGCACACCCGGATAGCGCGCACCCTGATCCCACAGGTCGCGATAGTAGCGGCGGGTGTCTTCCGAGGAGCGCTCCTTTTCCGTTGCGTACTCCGTCATGAACGTGTTGTAGTCCACATGCGGACGGTCAGCCATACGCATGGCGTCGGTGCCGCGGCCGATGCCCGTGACCCTGACGAGCGGCCGGGGTATCCTGGCTCCCGCGGCTTCCAGCCGGCGCAATCCTTCCTCGCTGGCAAAGACAACCGCCGCGGCCCCATCAGACATCACACAGATATCCAGCCGCGTCAGCGGCCAGGCAACCATCGGTGCACTGCGAACATCCTTGATGGTGACACGCTGGCTCTTCTGGGCGTACGGATTGTGGAAGGCGTTGATGTAGTTCTTGACACTCACGTGCGCCATCTGCTCGACAGTGGTCCCGAACTCCTTCATGTGCCGCGTGACCATCATGGCATAGTAGCCCGAGTAGAACCCGCCGACAGGGTAGTCAAACGATACGTCTGAGGCCAGTGCGATGAACTCGTTGCCCTTCCAGGTCTCGACATGAGACATGGTTTCGAAACCGTATGCGACGCATACGTCCATGTGCCCACTGGCAACGGACTTCCAGGCCTCCTGGAAGCAGAGCCCACCGGTTGCGCCGCCACCTTCGACGCGATGACCAGGTTTCGGGCACAGGCCCAAGTAATCCTGTGCCATGATGCCCGCCATCAGCTGGCGGGAGAAGTGGTCGGAAAAGTAGGAGGCCACGGAACCGTCCACGGCCCGGGTGAAGGTCGGGAAATCCATGCCCAGATCCGCAATGGCGTAGTCGTAGGCTTCCTTGATAATCGCTTGAAAGGTCTTGTCCGGTCGTGCCTTGGCGAACTTCGATACGCCCCCTGAAACGGCATACACAGGTCTCATGTGCTGTGCCTCCTCGGTATTGGACAGATAAGACGATTGTACAAGAAAATCGGCTCAAACAGTCCCGGCGAGGTGTTATCATCTGGCGCGGTGCACCATGACATTTCCTGCTTTTCATCCCGCAAACAGCCCCCACCATTTTCTGGCCCAGCTCGCCGGAAGTTGGTCCGGCACCACGCGCACCTGGCTGGATCCCGATTCCGAACCGAGCGAGTCCCAGACGCAAGGCAGTTTCCAAGTGATCCTTGATGGCCGATTCGTCATCTATCTGTATGAATCCTCTGTGGACGGTGAACCCCAGCACGGGATGTTCACGTTCGGCTTCAACACCGGAACAAACCAATATGAGGCTAGTTGGCTGGATAGCTACCACAACAATACAGCCATCATGCATTGCGTCGGCCGACCCCTGGACCACGGCTTCTCGGTGCTTGGCAGCTACCCGGATCCCCAGGGTAATGGCCCCGAATGGGGATGGCGCACGGAGCTTGAGCTGGTTGATGCCGACAGCCTGAATCTGACGGGCTACATGGTCAATCCGGAGGGCGGGGAGGCAGTTGCCGTGAAGACGGTGCTCGCCCGCGTGAGGTCAGCCAGCTAGATGGCGTTGAGATTTGGACCGCACCATGGACACACAGCCTCTCCCACTGTGCACATCGCCCGCAGGGTGGCGCCTGCCGGCAGAACGATGATTGAGTAAGCCCGGATGCATTCGCGACGCGCGCTGCTGTACGTACCCGGGGACGATTATCACAAGATCGAGAAGGCGGCTTCCCTGGGCGTCGACTGCATATGCATGGACATGGAGGACGGTGTTGCCGCCGCCCGCAAGCCCCAGGCGCGCGCGACGATCGCCCGGGCCCTACAAGAAGTGGCATTCGGGGGCTCTGAGAAGTTGGTGCGAATCAATGGTATTGGCTCGGGCCTGGAACTGGGCGACCTGCAAGCCGTGCTGCCCCACCACCCGGAGGGGATCGTCGTCCCCAAGCTCGAGGAGCTGAAGCAGATCCAGTGGGTCAGCGACCAGGTGGAGGCGGCGGAACTCGATCGCGGCTGGCCACTGAACTCCATCCGTTTGCTGGTGGACGTGGAGACGGCCCTGGGAATCCTTAATGTGAAGGAGATTGCCTCCCACCCGCGCCTGGATGCGCTGATCTTCGGGGGAGAGGACTTCGCCGCCTCCATCGGAGCGACCCGAACGGCGGGAGCTCTTGAACTGCTGTTCGCGCGCCAGTCAGTGCTGACGGCCGCCTCCGCATTCGGCCTGCAGGCCATCGACATGGTGGCGATTGACTTTACAGACCTGGAGGCCCTGGCTGTGGAAGCGGCCTTTGGCGCGGGCCTGGGATTCACAGGAAAACAGGTCATTCATCCGGCGCAGGTCGAACCGGTGCAATCCGCCTTTACGCCCGGGGACGAGGCCATTGCGCATGCCCGCCGCGTGATCGACGGTTTTGAATCCAGCAAGAGAGACGGCAAGGGCGCCTTCGCCCTCGACGGCAGGATGATCGACATGCCGCTGGTCAAGAACGCGCAGAAGGTCATCGCGCGCGCGCGGGCGGCGGGGAAACTCTGAGGGCGATGCTCGGATCGGTGCTGATCACCGGAGCCTCGTCCGGGATTGGACGGGGCTGCGCGCTGCACATGGATGCGCGCGGCTGGCGCGTCTTTGCCGGCGTTCGCAACGCGGCGGATGCCGCCTCCCTCCGCAGCGCGGGATCCGCCCGGGTGACCCCGGTCCTGCTGGACGTGACCGATGCGCAATCCATCGGCGCGGCGCGCGCAGTGGTTGAGGAATCGATCGGCGCCGCAGGGCTGACGGGCCTGGTCAACAACGCGGGCATTGCGTACGGAGGCCCCGTCGAGCACCTGGATCTGAGCGAGCTGCGACAAGCGTTTGAGGTGAACTTCTTCGGCTTGATCGCAGTGACCCAGGCGTTCCTGCCGCTCCTGCGCAAGGGAGGCGGGCGCCTGGTGAACATGAGCTCGATCAGCGGCATGGTGGCCTCGCCTTTTCTCAGCCCGTACTCAACGAGCAAGTGGGCGCTGGAGGCACTCTCAGATGCGCTGCGGGTCGAGTTGGACCCGTGGGGGATTCGAGTATCTGTGATACGCCCGGGCGCCATCAACACGCCCATTTGGAAGAAGGGCAGGGAGACCGCCGCCAGGACGCTGGCCGGGGCTCCACAGGAACTGGCCCCCCTCTATGGCAATGCGATGGACAGCTGGCTAGCCGGAATCAGGCCCCATGGCATCTCTGTGGCGCATGTTGCCAGGTGCGTCGAGCACGCGCTGACCTCCAGACATCCGAGGACCCGTTACCAAGTCGGACCGCAGGCCACGATCGTAGACCTATTCCGGCGACTTCCGGATCGCCTGCGGGACGCCGTGATCCTGCTGCGGCTGCGGAAGGGGCGCTAAGGTGCTCTCGATCTTCTTCGGGCTCATGTCTGCGCTTGTCTGGGGCGCGGCAGATTTCACCGGTGGATTGGCGAGCCGCAGCGCCGGCCCGTTTCGGGTCCTGCTGCGCAGTGAACTGGTCGGCCTGCTGGTGCTCGTCGCGGGCGTGCTGGCAATCGGCGAGACCGGCCTGGACGCGATCTCTGCGACGCAGGCGGCTGTGGCCGGTGCACTGGGCACCCTTGGCTTGTTGCTGCTGTATCAGGCGATGGCAACAGGCACGATGAGTATTGCTGCGCCGGTTTCGGCGCTGACTGCCGCCATCTTGCCCGTGGTCGCGGGCTCCTTCACAGAAGGCATACCCAGCGGCCTGACCCTGATGGGCTTTGCGCTGGCGCTCATGGCAATCTGGTTTGTCTCCCAAAACCAGAACGGGGAGCGAAAGCTGCTGGCACATCTGATCGATCTCCGCCTTCCGCTTTTGGCCGGCGTCGGTTTTGGCTCCTATTTCGTGTTGATGCACGCGGCGGCACGCGAGAACACCCTCTGGCCGATGGTGATCTCGCGTGGTGCTGGCCTGACGCTCGTCGCATTGTTGATGGTCGTGCGCCGAGATCCCGGTCGTCTGCCACGCGGCGTCTGGCCGATCATCATCCTGAATGGCATCCTGGATGTCGGGGGGAATGCGTTCTACATCCTGGCGGGACAGACAGGCCGACTGGATGTCTCCGCCGTACTGAGTTCGCTCTACCCGGCTTCCACGCTGATCCTGGCCGCGTTCATCCTGAAAGAACGTCTGTCATCCACCCAGTGGATCGGGATCGGCAGCGCGTTCGTGGCGATCGTACTTTTCGCCCTTTGACCGGAAGGCAGGAGACATGAGCGGAAGGCTTGCGGGAAAGACGGCCGTCATCACCGGGGCCACGTCAGGCATTGGAAAGGCCACGGCCCGGGTGTTTGCGGAAGAGGGTGCGTCGCTGTTGCTTACCGGCCGCCGGGCGCCGCTCGGTCGCGCTTTGGAACAGGAGATTTCCATGACGGGCGCCCGCTGCCAGTACGTCGAGGCCGACCACACACAGCCGGCGGACTGCGAGCGAGTCGTCGAAGCCGCGCTGGCGTCCCTGGGGCGCATCGACATATTGTTCAACAATGCGGGCATCGTCACTGGCGGCACGGCGGAGACCACCACGGATGAGGTCTGGGAACAGACCCTGGCCATCAACGTCACGGCCGTCTGGCGCATGTGCAAGCTGGTGATCCCTCAGATGAAGAAACAGGGCGGCGGAGTGATCGTCAACAACGGCTCAGATTGGTCCGTTGTCGCTGCCGCCGATGCCCTGCCCTACATCACCAGCAAGGGCGCCGTAGGCCAGCTTACGAAAGCCATGGCGATGGACTATGCGCGTGCCAACATCCGTGTGAACGCCGTCTGTCCGGGAGACACCGTGGTTGAACGATGGCTGGAGGAGGGCTACTTCGAAGGATCGGGGCCCGTTACTCTGGAGCAGGCGCTCGAGGAGTCCGCCGAGCACATTCCTCTGGGACGCTACGGCCGCCCGGAGGAGATTGCCCGGGCTGTGCTGTTCCTGGCCTGCGACGAGTCATCCTTCATGACGGGGCACCTGCTGCTGGTGGACGGCGGAAGCACGGCCCAGTGACGGGGCCGCTGAGCTTCCAGCCCTCCTGACAGACTCCAGCCCTTGACACAGCGTGCGGGGCGGGTATAGTTAAGTAGGCTTAACTACCAAGCGAGCTTAACTATGTCGAAGACGGCGAAGCTCCAGCAAGCCCTGCACGCCTGGATGGATGTGGCCATGCACCGCTCGATGCGCGGCTGGGCACTCTACGCCAAGTCTCTGGGCCTGTCCATGCCGCAGTTCAGCATCCTAATGCAGCTGCATCACCACGGCCACTGCAGCATTTCCGCCATCAGTGAGCGCTTTGAGATCACATCCGCGGCCGCCAGCCAGCACGTGGAGAATCTGGTGCAGGCCGGTCTGCTTGCGCGCTCTGAGTCGCCCGACGATCGGCGGGCCCGGGAGATCGAGCTCACCGAAAAGGCTCGCAGCCTGATCGAGGAAGGCATGCGCGAACGTCACGCCTGGATGGATCCCCTGGCGGAAGAACTCGATCAGAGGGACCGTGAAGGGGTGCGCGCGGCGCTGGTCAGACTCGTCGAGGCCGCCCGCAAGCTCGATCGGGCTTGAGCCTGCGCACGAAGCAGGAGCCCCACAGTCTTGGGAGGAACGGACACCGAATGCACACGGGTTTGACTCGGCAGATAGCAGGCAGGCCCGCGCGGGGGGCTCCAGGCGCAAGGTCTCTTCGGCGCGCGGCGCAGTACCTGAGGCGCCATGGCCGGGAGGCGATCCTGCCGTATGTATTCCTGCTGATCGCCACTTTGGCGCAGCTGGCTGTGCCGAACATGGTCCGGCGCATCATCGATGCGGTGACAGACGGCTACGTGGCCAACCAGGTCCTGACGGTGCTGCAGCGACTCCCGGCCAGTGCCGTTCCGGCTTCCCTGCCGAGCATACTTGCCGCCTTGAAGTTGCCTGCGACGTTGACCGTGGAAGAGACAGTCCATCGACTGCAGCAGACGGCCGGGCAGGCTCCCCCGGCCATATTCACCGCCGTCATGGCCGTGTTGATCTTCGCCGTAATACGCGGCGTGTTCGCGTTTCTCCAGGCGTTCTGGGCGGAGAAGAATTCCCAAGCGGTAGCGTACGATCTGCGCAATGACCTGTACGCCAAGATCCAGAGGCTTTCGTTCTCCTATCACGATCGCAATCAGACCGGGCAACTCATGATACGCGCCACGGATGATGTGGAGAAGGTGCGCCTGTTCATCGGGCAGGGTCTGCTTCAACTGGTCGGCGCACTGATCCTGCTGCTGGGCACCATCATCATCCTCTTTACCACCAATGCGGTGCTGGCATGGACAGCCATGCCCATCCTCCCCGTGGCGATCGCGCTCTTTGGCTTCTTCGGCGCGACGGCTCAGCCCAAGTTCCGCCAGCTCCAGGTCAAGCTTTCGGCACTGAACACGATCCTGCAGGAGAATCTGGCAGGGATCAAGGTGATCCAGGCCTTTACCCGGGAGAGGCAGCAGCAGCGCAAGTTCCGCGACGCCGCTGACGATCTCATGGGCCAGGCGATCGCCCTAGCCAGGCTATTCACGTTTCTCTTCCCGACGATCTTCCTGATCGCCAACCTGGGTCAAGGAGCCATTCTGTACGTCGGAGGGAGGCAGATCATCGCCGGGCTGCTGAGCATCGGCGAATGGCAGGAGTTCTCGCTTTACCTGATGTACCTGCTGTTCCCGATCGCGCACCTGGGGCTGATCACGACCCAGTATGGGCAGGCCGCCGCCTCCGCCGATCGGATCTTCGAGATCCTCGACGTGCGTTCGGACATCTCCGATCCGCCCAACGCCATGGTCCTGCCGGCCGTGAGAGGCGAAGTCCGGTTCGAGGGCGTCAGCTTCCGCTACTTTGGCAGCGGCGAACCGGTCCTGAGGGATGTGAGCTTTGAGGCCCAACCGGGGCAGCGCGTGGCCCTGCTTGGCGCCACCGGGTCAGGCAAGAGCACGATCATCAATCTGCTGCCGCGCTTCTATGATCCGACCGAAGGGCGGATCACGATTGACGGGCACGATCTGCGCGGCGTGAAACTGGATTCGCTGCGCCGGCAAATCGGCATCGTCCTGCAGGAAACCACCCTGTTCAGCGGCACCATCCGCGAAAACATCGGTTTTGGAAAGTCTGATGCTGGCGATGACGAAATCTTGGCCGCCGCCCGGGCGGCCCAAGCCCACGAATTCGTGATGTCCTTCCCGAACGGATACCAGACGCACGTCGGGGAGCGGGGCATGACGCTCAGTGGCGGACAGAGGCAGAGGATCGCCATCGCCCGCGCCCTGCTACTGAATCCCCGCATTCTGATCCTGGATGACTCCACTTCCAGCGTCGACCTGGCTACCGAGTCACTGATCCAGGCCGCCTTGGATAACTTGATGCGGGGGCGCACCTCCTTCGTCATCGCCCAGCGCATCAGCACGGTGGTGTCTGCAGACAAAATCCTGGTATTGGATCGAGGCCAGGTGGTGGCACAGGGCAGACACGCCGAGCTGATGGAGAGTGAGCCAATCTATGCTGAGATCTACAATTCTCAGATCGTGGCATTTGAAGAGGCGCATGCTACCGGGGGCTCCATCCCATGATGGGCGGACCCGGTCGCTTCGGCGACATCCTCAGTCAAGAGACGCTGAAGCCCCGCAGCCTGAGCAACACCCTGCGGCGGTTGGGGGCGTACTTTGGGCGGTTCTGGCCCGGCCTGCTGCTGGCCCTCATCCTAATGCTGACATCCACTTGGACGCAGGTCACGACGCCCGACCTGATGGGACAGGCCACCGACTGCTTCCTGGTCTCCCTGGGTGGAAACCAGATGGGCGGACCAGCCGCCGAGCTGCTTGGCAGTCAAGCCGGGAATTCCGCCTCGGCGTGCTGGATTGTCAGCGAGCCCTCCTCATTGCGGGGGGCCCGCTGGTTGCTCTCCAGCGCCTATCGCCTGGGCGGCTTTCTCCCGCCCTCGATGGCTTCGCTGCAGGATGCTGACCGCCTCGCCGGCTTGGGCCGACTTCTCGGCGTCATCATCAGTCTGTTCCTGCTTGGCGCTCTGACCACGGGTCTGACATTCTTCACGATGTCCTGGGCCGGGCAGCACGTGCTGCGGGCCTTGCGCGTCGACGTATTCAGGCGGCTGCACCAGCTCTCGCTCAGTTTCTATTCCGCCAACGAAGCGGGGGATCTGATGAGCCGCATCACCAACGATTCCAGCGCCATCGAGCAGGCCATTTCCTTCGCCCTCGTCAATGTAATCGGGGCCGTGCTGGGCCTGGTCTGGGTGGCCTACTATATGCTGACTGCCAGCCCGGCGTTGGCCGCGCTTTCGCTGGCGGTGACGCCCCTGATGTTCCTGGCCACGTTGTATTTCTCCGCGCAGGCCCGCAAGGCCTTCCGCCGCAGCCGAAAAGAGATCGGCAACGTCAACGCCGAGCTGCAGGAAAGCATCGCCGCGGTGCGCGAGGTCCAGGCGTTCTCCCGTGCGGAAGAAAACATTGAACAGTTCAAGGAAGTCAATGCAGCCAACCGCGACGCGAACGTACGCGCGGTGACCTTCACTTCTGCACTTTCGCCGTCTCTCGAGGCGCTGGGCTACGTGGCGCTGGCCCTGGTGGCGGGCGTGGGTGGGTTGTTTCTGCTACAAGGGCAGGCGCTGCTGGGTACCACCATCACCTTTGGCCTAGTGGTCACCTTCATGGCATACGTGCAGCGCTTCAACCAACCGATCCAGCAGATCGCCGTGCTGTGGACCAACATCCAGAACGCGATTGCCGGCGCAGAACGAATCTTCGGGCTGCTGGACCAAGTCCCCGGTGTCAGGGAGCGCGCCGGTGCGCAAGAGCTGGGTCGCATCGCCGGCCGGCTGCAGTTCGATCATGTCTGGCATCACTACGAAGACGGTGTTCCCGTGCTGCGTGATGTGTCCTTCACGGCCGAGCCGGGCGAGACAATTGCCATCGTCGGTCCGACGGGAGCTGGCAAGACCACCATCATCAACCTGCTGCCGCGTTTCTACGATGTGACCCAGGGGGCGATCCGCATCGATGGTGTCGACGTCCGCGACGTGACACTCGAATCCATCCGGCGCCAGGTGGGCGTTGTGCTGCAGGACACATTTCTTTTCAGCACCACGGTGATGGAGAATGTGCGCTTCGGCCGGCCCGAGGCGACGGATGACGAAGTCAAAGCCGCCATCCGCATGGCCAATGCCGAATCCTTCATCGAACGGCTACCGCAGAAGTACCAAACGATCCTGGGAGAGCGGGGCTCCGGTCTGTCTCAGGGACAGCGCCAACTGCTCTCCATCGCCCGGGCCGCCCTGGCGGATCCCCGCATCCTGATCCTGGATGAGGCCACGTCTTCGGTCGACACCCGCACGGAGCGCCTGATTCAGAAAGCCTTCGATCAACTGCTGCAAGGGCGAACATCCATCGTCATTGCCCACCGACTCTCCACGATTGTCAACGCCGACCAGATCCTGGTTCTGGACGACGGGCGGATCATTGAGCGAGGCCGACACGCAGCGCTGATGGGGCAGCGCGGCTTTTACTACGACCTGTACATGAGCCAGTTCCAGAACCAGGCAGCAGGGGTTGCCGAGGGTTGAGCCCCGCACCGATCGGGTTCATCTTTCGAGGCTATTGCAGGATGTACAGGCTGGGCCTGCCCTTGATCGACACCTCCAGCGCACATCCGGCGATCACGCCACTCTGCTGTTCTTGAGGACCTTGAGGGGGCACCACGTATACGTGAGGCCTGCCCAGGATCAAGTCATTGCCCACAAAGACGCGCACGACGGATGCGGAAGCCCAAGCGGTCTCGGCGAGGGTCTCAAAGACCGCCGCGTCCGAAGGATCGTTCAACGAGGCGTAGGTTTCGAAGGCGGGCAGGCACACATTGGGGATCCGACCGCACGCCGCAGCTCCATCAGGCACGAGATCGATGTAGGTTCCAGCACTTGCGGTCGCGGCAAAGGCAACCTGCCCGGGCTCACAGCTCGGCGCCGGCGTCTCACGTGTTGCTGTCACATGGCGCAAGGCCACCGGGATCGGGATCATCAGCGCTGCGATCCCCAACGCCAGCAACCCTGCGGGCGCGGCAACTGGAGCTTGTGACCAGCTGCGAGCTCGACTCGGTCGGCCACCGAGCGCGACAGCAGGCAACGCATATACGAACGGCATGGTACTGGCGTAGATGCGTATGCCGCCGTCGATCGGCGGCAGGAACGGCACGGAAAACAGAATTCCCGCAAGGCCCGCCAGCAAGAGCGAACTCTCAGGCTCGACGATGCGCCGCGCGGCACCGTACACCCCCCACAGCATGACAGCGGTCGCAGCCGCCGACAAGGCAATATCCGGCAGACCAAGCCCAAAATTGAAGACGCCCCACACCGGGGAGAAGAAATCACGATAGGCCTTCAGCGAGCCGACCAACAGTCCCTGCGGGTGTGCCAGGAAGAATCGCCACGCAGCGCGGAAGATGACCTCCGGGTTGCGGGCGGCGAGGTCCTCAAAGGCCTTATGGTAACCGGCGCCGCCGTTGACTTGCCCATAGAGCGTCCAGGCGAAGTTCCCAAAGGGCAAGCCGCCCGGCTCGACCATCAGTCGGCCGTACAGCGTGTTAACAATCAGGTAGGCCCCCACCACGGCGGCCAGCGTCACAGCGGAGTGCCGGAGAGCGAAGCGCCCCGCCCCACGCCACGCCCAACCTGCCCAGAGCACCAAGGCGGGGAAGATCAGGAACGCTCCGGCGCGGGCACTGACGGCCAGCATAAGCACAACGATCCCAGAAACGAGCAAGAGCAGTTGCTGCTTCTCCGCCGCGTCCCAAAGCAGAACGAACGCCAGGCAGCCCAGGGCCAGCCCTGCAGTCTCTGTGTAGGCCGTGCCGATCAACGGCTGAATGTAGAAGTAGAGCATGCTGGCGAAGAGGGCGGCCGCGGCGGCGCCCAGCCGGCTCCAGATGCGTACCGTAGCGACGCTGAAGCACAGACCCGCCAGCGCGACCTGAAGTGCCAGTGCCCATTGCAGATTGCGGCCCGTGATCCACAGCAGCGATGCCAGGAAGCCGGGATAGAGAGGTCTCCACGCCGCGCCTTCGTTCAGCGTGCGGATGGCCTGGCCGTTCAGAATCCACTCGGCACCGTTGAAGTAGTCCAGGGCATCACGAAACGGAAGCAGCCCACCCATGATTTTGTCGTCCGAATAGCCGGAGTTCCACAGGAACCCCAGTGAGAACGCCAAGAGCAGCATCGTCAAGGCTGTGGCCCCGAGCCAGCCGAAGCGGCTCGACAAGCGAAAGCTCAAATAGTACAGAGCAATAACCAGGAGAAACAGCGGAAGAGAGTATGCCGACAGCCAGCGGCTGTATGAAGGAGGAATTCCCAGCAGAAGGACAAGCACGAACAGCAGAACAGGGCTGATGCTTGCCACGAGGTGCAGGACCAAGCCGCTTTTCTTCACGGCGCGTTCATGGGCCTTCATTTGCGCTGCATCATATCATGGAGCCACCTGCAACCTTGAAACACGAATTTGGTCGTTCATCAGGAAGCCGTCGTGTTTGCTCTTGACTTCGCGCATCGTTGCCCGTAACATATGCCCCGCATTTAGAACATTCATTCAGCGCGAGGACAGCCGGGGTGGCGTTGGAATTGCCTCTTGCAGAAGCCCGCGTTGTGCGACTTGAACAAGAAGGATGTCCATGGAAAACGGCCTGGTCCGCAAGATAGATATCGACCGCGAGATGCAGCAATCGTATCTCGACTATGCCATGTCGGTCATCGTGGCGCGTGCGCTGCCGGATGCACGGGATGGCTTGAAGCCCGTGCAGCGGCGCATCCTGTATGCCATGTACGACATGGGCATCCGCGCCGATTCGGCCTACAAGAAGTCCGCCCGGATCGTCGGTGAAGTGCTGGGCAAGTACCATCCGCACGGCGACGCGGCGGTGTACGACGCGATGGCGCGCATGGCGCAGGATTTCTCGATGCGCACCATGCTCGTGGACGGGCAGGGCAACTTCGGCTCGGTGGACGGCGATCCTCCGGCGGCCATGCGCTATACCGAGGCGCGCCTGGCGCCCCCGGCCCTCGACATCCTGGCAGACATCAACAAGAACACCGTCGACTTCGGCCCCAATTTCGACGAGACACTTCCCGAGCCAAGCGTCCTGCCCTCGGCCTTGCCGAATCTGCTGGTGAATGGCGCCACCGGCATTGCGGTGGGCATGGCGACGTCCATCCCGCCGCACAACCTGGCCGAAATTGCGGACGCCCTAGTGTACATGCTGAACCACTGGGACAAGCTCGACGACATTGACGTTGAGCATCTGATGGAATTCGTGAAGGGCCCGGACTTCCCCACCGGCGGCGTCATCCTTCAGGAGGCCGGAGAGGAGGGACTGGAAGCTGCCTACGGATCAGGCCGCGGCCGCGTGAGCGTGCAGGCCAGAACCCACACGGAAGAGATGAAGGGCGGCAAGAATCGCATCATCGTCACGGAACTGCCGTATACGGTCAACAAGGCCTCACTGATCGAGCGGATTGCTGAATTGGCGCGCGAGGGACACCTGGAGGGCCTGGCCGACCTGCGCGACGAGTCAGACCGACGCGGGATGCGGATCGTCATGGAACTGACGAAGACCGCTGAGCCGCAACTGGTGCTGCGTGAGCTCTACAAGCGCACGCCCATGCAGACCACCTTTGGCATTAACCTGCTTGCGCTGGTGGATGGCGAGCCGCGCACGCTGACGCTGAAGCAGGCGCTGCGCGTGTACCTGGAGCACCGGCTGACGGTCGTCAAGCGCCGGGCTGAGTTTGACCTAGAGAAGGCCAGGCAGCGCGCCCACATCCTGGAAGGCTATCTCGTCGCCCTGAAGCACCTGGACGAGGTGATCAGCTTGATCAAAAACGCAGCAGATGTGGAGCAGGCACGCACGCGCCTGATGAAGCGCTTCAAACTCACGGACGTGCAGGCCGGTGCCATCCTGGATATGCAGCTTCGCCGCCTGGCTGCCCTGGAGCGCAAGAAGATCGACACGGAGCACCGGGAAATCACTGCACAGATCAAGGATCTGGAATCCCTGCTGAAATCCCCCAAGCGCATGCGCGGCGTGGTCTCCGAGGAGCTCATCCAGGTTCGAGGTGCCTACGGTGACCGCCGCCGAACAGAGATCGTAAGCCTGCAGAAAGGCGCGAGAGCCGGCAGGGCGCTCACCGCCTCCGATGTTGCGCCGAAGAGGTACGTGTGGATCGGCGTGACGGCTGACGGCCTGGTCGCCCGCACCCCCGACGAAAAGGCGCCGCGCCCCTCGGGTCACGACGCACCGCGCTGGCTGGTCAAGGCCACCACCGCTGACACCATATATTTTGTCTCAAAACTGGGCAGGGCCGCGGCAGTCTCGGTGCAACTCTTGCCGCAAGCAGAAAAACTGGGAGCTGGCGCGCCGTATCACAGGGTTTCCCCGCTCACGGAGACTGACGCGCTGGCCGCCGTGTTCACCCTTCCTGCCCGCCGGGCGGACTATCCCGAGGGGACCTGCATCATGACCGCCACGCGCTACGGCATGATCAAAAAGACCTTGATCCGTGATCTGCCCGGGCCTTCGGCCCAAACCTTCACGCTGCTCAAGGTGAACGAGGGCGATGTGCTGGTCTCCACCGGGCTCACGGACGGCAGGAAGAAGAGCATCTTGCTGGCGTCTGCCGAGGGCATGGCCATTCGCTTTGCCGAAGACGACGTCCGGCCCATGGGCCTTGTGGCGGCCGGCGTGAGCGGAATCAAACTGGAGGACAAGGATGAGGTGATCGGCATGGAAATCCTGCCCAGCGAGGGAGAGATCTTCCTTCTTTCCTCGGATGGCAAAGCCAAGCGCCTGGAGCACAACGAATTCCCGCCGCAGGGACGCCACGGGAAGGGCGTGCGCGTCTGGAGCCTGCCCGGCAAAGCAAAGTTGGCCGGTCTGGGCGGGGGCAAGCCACACCACGTCGCCACCATCCATCTCAGCAAGGGGGCGGCCAAGTCGGCGCGATTGGATGCTGCGGCCGTGCGCAAGCGAAGCGCGACCAAAGGCGACGTGATCGTCGAGCTCAGACCGGGCGAGCAGGTGCTTGCCCTGACGCTGGGCTGGACGGTGGACCGCTTCGTCACAAAAGCGGTGCCCCACAAGAAGAAGGCCGCTGTGAAGAAGGCGGCGAAGGC
>DATIPW010000019.1:0-2572 GCA_035471605.1 Anaerolineales bacterium
ATCGCGCAGCACACGCAACCGCAGGTAGCACGCGCAGGGTGAATTTGTGTGGGCTGACGGGCAGGACGCCCGCCGGCCCGGCGTGAATCAGCGCGTTGTGGGGACGTCCTCCACGCCCAGGCGGACGCGGGCCGGCGCGTCAGGGCTGGCGGATCCAGGGCTGTGCGATCAAGAAGTACGTGCGCCCCTCACACTCATCGCTGATGAGCGCGAAGGTCAACTGATCGCCGTCCAACTTCCAGTTGTACCGGCCCTCTTCGGTGAAGTCGTACCCTCTGGAGTGTCGGCTGCAGCTCCCTTCGCCCTGATCCTTCTGCAAGAGAATCTCGTCTGCCGTCAGGACAAAAGGCCCCCACTGTCTCTGCACCACGCCCAGGGGGCCCACCTCTGACCAGTAGTTCAAGCCATCGGGCCTGAACTCCAGGAGGATTCGCTTGTCCTTGTACATGGTGGCAGAGGCTCCCGCACCTGCGGCCACGAGCGCGTCATAGTCCAACGTGGCCGCGTACGTCCCTGCAATGGCCTCGGGGGAGATGGGTTGTGGGGCGCATGCCGCAAGCAGTGCCAGCGCCACGCCGGCAGCCAGAACAGTCTTGAGCATCGTTTCCTCCAATCTCGTTCGCAACACAGGGCAAGCGTGTCGACAGACCCCCTTGCATCCAGAGTAGCAAAAGAAAGGGCCCGAGTCAACCCTTGATCGGCCTGTTCCCACAAACGAGATGGAATCTGTCACATTACCAGGATCTACCCATCCACCCTTGTATAGGTTTGACTATTGTAGATCGCCTCCCGCTGCTCGATCGGGTCCTCTCCCCAGAGGACGAACGTCAGCCGATTGCCACCGTCAGCACACGCAAGCCCACTTGGCGCGCAGGCCGAAGTTGCCCGGGCTGACGGGCAAGGCGCGTACCGACCTGGCGCGATTCAGCGCCTGGCGGGGGCGTCCTCCACGTCCGGGCGGAATTCTGCGCACCAGGCGCACGCGAGCTGGCACGTCACGGCTGGCGGATCCAAGGCTGTGCGATCAAGGCATACGAGCGCCCCTCACACTCATCGCTGATCAGCTCAAAGGTCAACTGATCGCCGTCCAACTTCCATTTGTACCGGCCCTCTTCCGTGAGGTCCAACCCCATGGCGCGCTCTGTGCAACTCATTTCTCCGCTGTCCTTCTGGAAGAGGATCTCGTTGGCCGTCAGGGCAAAAGGCCCCCAGGATCTCTCCACAACGCCCAGGGGGCCCACCTCTGACCAGTAGTTCATGCCATCGGGCGTGAACTCCTGGATCATTTGCTTGTCCTGGTAATAGGTGGAAGTGGCTCCCGCACCCGCGGCGACAAGCGCGTCATAGTCCAATGTGACCGCGTACGTGCCTGCAATGGCCTCGGGGGAGATGGGTTGCGGGGCGCATGCCGCAAGCAGCGCCAGCGCCACGCCGGCAGCGAGAACAGTCTTGAGCATCGTTTCCTCCAATCTCGTGTGCAACACAGGGGAAGCCTGTCGACAGGACCCCTTGCATCCAGAGTAGCAAAAAAGGGATCGCGAGTCAACCTTTGATCTGCCCGCGATGAAACGGGCGCAGACCGTTGCCACAAACGAGATCGGATCTGTCACATTGCCAGGATCTACCCATCCACCCTTGTATAGGTTTGGTTGTTGTAGATCGCCTCCCGCTGCTCGATCGCGTCCTCTCCCCAGAGCACGAACGTCAGACGATTGCCCTCGTAGGTCCAGGTGTAGGTCGCGGGAACGCGACGCAACTCCGGGTCGTCGTGCGTCATCTCGGTGTACAGATCTCCATTGGTCACATATCGGCCTGAGCGTGCAGGACGCTCCAGATCCTGCTGGAAGAAGCGCCATGTGCCATCGTCGGAGAACTCAAAGGCCCGTAGCGCATCCTCGCTGGCAAATCGTCCTGTCGGAAAGGCCATGGTGTCGGGCCCTGGGAGCGGCTCAGCTTCGGACACAAAGAGGAATGTCCGCCCGTGGATGCTTGTCATTCGATGAGGCCTGAGGTCTGCGCCCCACAGCTGGAAAGTGAGGCCCTTCCCATCGTAGGACCAGTAGTAGGTCACGGGGACCTTTCGACCTCCCGGGTACAGGAAGGACATCTCCGACCATAGGTTGCCATTGACACCGTACTTGTCATCTAGGCCCCAGCCCTCTCTCTCGGAGTACCAATAGCCTGTTCCATCTTCCCGAAAGATGACCCCGATTCCGGTCTTCTCCGAAAGGAAGGTTCCGGTGGGGAACTTGGTTCCCTCGATGAACGGAAGCAACGTCATCGTGGGTTTGATGGCGGTGGTCGGTTCAGGCGATGCCGTTCCAGTGGGCTGGCTGGTTGCGGATGGCTCTGGCGGGGGCGTGCCGGTTGCGGCGGCCGCGCAGCCGGTCAGTGCCATCACCAGAACCCCTCCGGCCGCTCCACGCGTGAACATGGAATGGATCTTCATTTCGTCCCTCTCCTTCCCAGAGCATGGCCAAGAGGAAATGCCTCTTGGTGACGATCACGTTGCGAAGCCTCAGTTCGCTTGCGGAATTTTGAAGGCTGCGTCAGGAGGCATGCGACGTGGCCG
>DATIPW010000020.1:0-6482 GCA_035471605.1 Anaerolineales bacterium
CCGCTCATGAGGCTTGTGGAGGTGATTCGAGGACTGAGCACCTCCGACGAGACGGTGGAAACCGTTTTGGAATTGTGCCGGGTCATGGGCAAGGAGCCTGTGCAGGCAAATGATTCGCCGGGCTTCATCTCCAACCGGATCCTGTGCCCGATGATCAACGAAGCCGTCTTTACCCTGCAGGAGGGCGTCGGCACTCCGGAGGGCATAGATACCGTTATGAAGCTCGGCATGAACCACCCGATGGGGCCGCTAGCGCTGGCCGATCTGATTGGGCTGGATGTGGTCCTATCCGTGATGGAGGTTCTGCAGCGTGATCTCGGGGAAGATAAGTACCGCCCTGCACCGCTGCTGCGCCGGATGGTGGATGCCGGGCACCTGGGCAGGAAGTCGGGCAAGGGCTTCTACGCCTACTAGCCGGGACCGCTGCACCTAGGCATGGCAGCGCGTCCAGACAGCCCACCAACACGCGAAGACCAGCGGCGGGGTCCTCGGACTCCGTCCACCGCGCGCTTGGAGTCCAGCTATGACTACGTAGTCATTGGCTCCGGTTTCGGAGGCGCGGTCTGTGCCATGCGCCTCATCGAGAAGGGCTACACGGTCCTCGTGCTTGAGCGGGGATTGCACTTTGAAGACCGGGATTTCCCCGCAACCAACTGGAATCTGCGCAAGTTCCTGTGGCTGCCCGCTCTGAGCTGCTTTGGGATTTTTCAGATGAGCTTCCTGAACGGGCAGCTTGCCGTACACGGCAGCGGAGTTGGCGGTGGAAGCCTGACCTACGGCAATGTGCTTGAAGCCCCGGATGACCGGCTGTTCCAAGCGCCGGCCTGGCGCCACTTGGCAGACTGGAAGACAATCCTGGGCCCCCACTATCAGGTCGCCCGCCATATGTTGGGCGCAGTGCCCAACCCTGGCTTATGGCCTGCCGATCACGCTCTCAGGGAAATCGCGGACGAGCTGGGCAAGGGCCACACCTTCCGGCCAATCGACGTTGGTGTCTTCTTTGGCGAGCCTGACCAAGCAGGCAACACCGTGCCCGATCCGTACTTTGGCGGCGCGGGGCCCGATCGCGCTGGCTGCATCCAGTGCGGGGGTTGTATGGTCGGTTGCCGGCACAATGCCAAGAATTCGCTCACCAAGAACTACCTGTACTTCGCGGAAAGGGGTGGAGCCCAGATCGTCTCGGAGGCAACCGTCACCGACATTCGATCATTTTTGGCCGCAGGTGGCAAGAGGGATCGCTTTGAAGTCCGCTTTCGAGAGACCCGGCCATCCTGGCGCCGAGCCTCTTTCAGCGTGCGCGGCCAGAATGTCATCGTGGCAGCCGGCGCCCTCGGGACTCTGGAACTGCTGCTGCGGTGCCGAGACCTCAACGGATCCCTGCCCGGGCTTTCAAGCACCTTGGGCAGCAATGTGCGCACCAACAGCGAGGCAATCCTGGGAGTGACAAGCCGTGAGCGACATGTCGACTACTCCAAGGGTATCGCCATTTCCTCAATCTTTGAGCCGGACCCCGTGACGCGCGTCCAGCCGGTCCGCTACTCGGACGGCTCATCATTCATCCGACTCTTGTCTGCCCCCCACCTCGAAGGCACATCACCCATCCTGGTGCGGATACTGAGGACCTTGTGGGCGATCGTTCGCCGCCCAGGCGACTTCTTGTTTGTCAAGCTCTTGTCACCTTGGGCCCGGCTTACGACCATCCTGCTCGTGATGCAGGTCGAAGAGAACCTGGGCCGGGTGCGGCTTGGTCGCAATCTCTTCACGCTCTTTCGACGCGGCCTGGTCCTGGTGCGCGATTCGCAGCATCCGATCCCGGCACAGATCCCCGTTGGCAACCAGGTCATGCGAGCGCTGGCGCGGAAGGTCAATGGCGTTGCCCAGGCCGCCTTCACCGACACCCTTTTCAACTTTCCGACGACCGCTCATTTCATGGGCGGAGTGCCGTTTGGCCGGGACGACGGGGAAGGAGTCATCGATCTCGACTGTCAGGCACACAACTACCCCGGCTTGTACGTGGTGGACGGCTCGATCATGCCGGCCAATCCAGGCATCAATCCGTCGCTCACCATCGCGGCCCTGGCGGAATACGCCATGAGCAGAATCCCGGCCAGATCTGACCGCGAGCCCGTGCAGTGAAGCATCCAAGAGCCCATGCGTCCCGCGGCCATGGGATTCGATCCATCGGCTTCGCCGCGCTGCCCGGTCCTGCGTGCTGCGACGAGGATTGCGCAGACGCGACCGTAACGCAGGGCAAGGTGTGGCTCGTCCGAATTTTGCACGGAAATGGGGCGCGATTCCGATGAATCGCCCTGGTGGTCTGAGTTCCGATCCCGCCAGCCACGCAGGCATCCCAAGCATGGTTAGAATGCAGGGCAGTGGAAATCCTTTTCGCGGATGAGGCGCTTGTCGCCATCAACAAACCGGCCGGACTTTCCGTCTCGCCCGATGGCTGGCAAATCGATTCGACGTACCTCATCAAGTTGATGGAGGCCGAGTACGGCCGGATCTGGACCGTGCACCGCCTGGACAAGCACACGAGTGGCGTCCTGGTGTTTGCGCGCACGGCGGACGCGCACCGCGCCCTCAGTCTACAGTTCGAGCGTCGTCAGGCGCGCAAGCTCTACCACGCTCTGGCCAACGGGCAGCCCCAGTGGGACGAACGCACATCCAGGCAGCCACTGCGCAGCAACGTGGGCCACAAGCATCGCGCAGTGATTGACCAGGGACGCGGCAAGCCATCCACCACAGCCTTTCGCGTCCTTGAGCGTTTCCTGGCGCACGTCCTGCTGGAAGCCTCTCCCCTGACCGGCCGCACACACCAGGTGCGAGTCCATGCCTCGGCGCTGCACCTCCCGCTGCTGGGCGATTCACTCTACGGTGCGCCTGCCACGCAAGTTATCGCCCGTCCGGCGTTGCACTCGCTCTCGCTTTCGTTGGTGCACCCGAAAACCCTCCTTCCTGTGACGTTTACCGCCCCGTACCCGGCCGACTTCGAGGCAGCCTTGGCAAGCCTCCGGACAGGCTGAGGGACGGCGGCAACAATAGCGCGCGGCTGACTGCCGCGCGCTTTCACGCTCCGGGTTTCCCGTCTGGGCTCAGCCGATCTTTCGGGCTTCCATGTAGAACCGTTTCTCGCGTGCCTGCCCCATTGAGAAGGTCTTGCGCGGCAGAGCACCGTCCAAGATCACCGTTCTAAAGAGCGACGACTTGCCCATCTTCGGCAGGTAGAAGCCGGCGTTTCCCGGCTGCGATCCCAGCCGCTCAACGACTTCAGCGCCGTGCACATAGTCGATTCGGGAGGCCCCGCCTTCTCGCATGAAGCCATCCAAGAAGCCCTGAAGCGTCCCGACGGGCAGGTTAGAGGCGGGGTGGGCAACCTCAATCATGCTGTACTTCGGGTCACCCTGTCCCTCAACCAGGCCAATGACCTGCGCCCCCCCGAGAGCTGAGTCGACCGCCCCTATCATGGCCTCCATAGATCCCACGCCATCCAATTTGACGTTCGCCCCAAAACGGGCTCGCAGCGACTCGCTCAGATCTGACTTCAGGTCAAAGAGCACGCGATGAATGGGCTCAAACTCGAGGCCCTCGTCGTGCACGTTCTCAACTTCAACCAGCGCGTAGCGAGCCGGGTGCTGCATGCCCACTTGCGGCTTGATCTTCTCCCAGACGGCCTTCGCCGTCGCCAGTGAGTGATTGCCGTCGCCCATGGCAAATAGCAGTACCGGGGCATCCGTCTCCAGGTTGTATCGGCGACGAAATGCCTCGGGGCGCGCAAGGGCCCGCAGGGCGGAGACGACCGCCTCCTCGGCGCCTGCCTCCAGGCCAAATCCGGTCAGCTGCCCACTCTCCAGCATCAGCTCAAAGTCATATAGAGGCCGCCGGCCCCGTAGGCCCGCCCCAACCGGCTCGATCACCGTCCGTTCCGGATCGTCGATCAGCACCAGGATGTGCGGCAGCTCCAGAGCCGCGCCCTCCCGGATCGCCATGCGGGGTGGCAGGCGTTCCACGATCGTACCTTCGGTGGCCCGGATCAGGTTCGAGGAGCCCTGGGTGTAGTCGTAGCGCTCCAGGTCAAGACACAGCACCAACCCCTGACGGACTCGATTCCCCACTTGTCGCCGAACGTACATCATGCCCTTGCGACGCTTGAGAAGGCCCTCATCCAGGTACCGCTGCATGGCATGCTGAATCTTCAGGATGCGCTGTTCCTTGCCGGGTTCCTCCAGGTCAATCTCCGGGAACACAAGATGCAGCGTCGAAGGCGCCTGGCCCACCAGCGCCCTCACCTGCTGCCAGTACTCAGGCTCGGAAGTGAACTGATCGCAGGCAATCACCGCCCACTTGTGCAGGTTCACGCCTGATTTCGGCAGGAGGATCTCTGGAACCCCAACACCAATATCATCGTAGGTTTGCATGCCTGAGTCCTTGCTTCTGTGCTGCTCGCAAAGAGCTGCAGCAGAAAAGATGGCGGGCTCTTGGGGCCTGATCGCTATCGCATGCCAGACCACGCGCCCGATCCATTCTAGTGAGAGGCGTAGCCGGTGTCAACAACCTTCTTGAGGCATGAATCAAGACGACTGCCGCGCCCGGTCCCACCGCCGCCCAGTTATAATGACAGTCTGCAAACTGCGAGTTCAGCGCGTGCCATCGCGGCAGAATGGCGACGCCCGTGCCGTGCCCGATTGGGAGGCCTATCGATGTCAGCCAGCGCAAGTCGTGTGTACAACTTCAATCCGGGCCCGGCCGCACTTCCGCTGGAGGTCCTGCTGCAGGCGCAGACAGAAATGCTCGACTACCGCGGCACAGGCATGTCGGTCATGGAGATCAGCCACCGCTCGCAGGAATTCGACGCAATCCTCCAGCGGGCCGAGGCCGACCTGCGGGAACTCCTGGGCATCCCTGCCAACTACAGGATTCTGTTTCTGCAAGGGGGAGCCTCGCTCCACTTTGCCATGATCCCGATGAACCTGCGGCCCGCCGGCACCTCTGCCGACTACATCGTCACCGGGACGTGGGGCAAGATAGCAGCCCAGGAGGCCGCCAAGCTCGGCCCCACTCGCCTCGCCGCCGATCTCGAGGCCGACGGATTCGTGGACCTGCCCGCCAAGTTCGACTTGGACCCCAAGGCGTCCTACTTGCATTTTACGTCCAACGAGACGATCCATGGCGTGGAGTTCACGCATGAGCCCCAACCGCCGCCCGGAATACCGCTCGTTTGCGACGCATCCTCTGACTTTCTGAGCCGGCCCATCGATGTCTCAAAATACGCCCTGATCTACGCCGGCGCGCAAAAGAACGCCGGTCCGGCTGGCGTCGTGATCGTGATTGTGCGCGATGACCTGTTGGAGAAGGTGCCGGCAGGCCTGCCTGTATTGCTGGACTACAAGGCGTTGGCTGCCAGCGGATCGCTGCACAACACACCTCCGTGCTACGCCATCTACATTGCCGGCCTGGTGTTCAAGTGGGCCAAGCACCTGGGAGGCATGCCTGCTGTGGCGCGGCGCAACCAGGAGAAGGCCTCGTTGGTCTATCGAGCCATAGATGAGAGCGGCGGATTCTATCGGGGTCATGCCAAGCCCGCGGCGCGCTCAGTGATGAACATACCCTTTCGCCTTCCGACCGAGCAGTTGGAGCAGGCCTTCGTCTCCGAATCCAAGGAGAACGGGCTCGTGGGCCTGAAGGGGCATCGCTCTGTCGGAGGCATACGCGCTTCACTGTACAATGCACTCGATGTCAAAGCCGCCGAGGCGCTCACCAGCTTCATGCGGGAGTTTCAGAAGAAGAACGGCTAGGTGCCGGACCCAGGTTCCTGCAGGCCGCGCCCCGAGCTTCAACTGCCCTGCTTGGATCCGCATCGCGCCGACGCGTGCGGCGGATTCTTGGCAGCCATAATGGCCGACATGGATTTCTTCCTGCCACGCGATGATCTCCCGCGCATGGGACCCGAAGATACGCGCATTGAGTCCCTGCACGTTGAACCGTACCCCGATGGAGAGCGCCTGCTCGTAAAGATCCGGCTGACGCCATTTCAAGTGCGGCCACACATTGAGTTGACACTCAGCGACGCCCACGGGGATGAAGTCGCGGCCGCAAGCATTGTCGAGCCCCTCAGTTGGCAGCTCCAGCTGACGCTGCATCTTCGCGGTGCCCCGGCTGGTCCCTTCCGCCTGGAGGCGCGGCTCTTCTTCCCCGATGGACCGCAAGCCGAGCCCGTATCGACCGCATTCGAAGTAGCCCCCCGCCCGTAGAAAACTCGTCCGCCCGGTCTCTCGACCCCAGACGCGTCGCCGACGCGCCGAGAGCCGACTCGTTCAGCCACCCGCGCAGCTCGACGGGAAATCTTGGGAGGAAGCGGGGGGCGCGGCTGGTCGCAGCGGCGACCGTGCAATCCAAGCTGTGGCTACGCGCAGCAAGGCTGCCGGCTCCGGGGGCGCTAGAGCGCCTCCTGCAGTACGCTGTCGAGCTGCGCTTCGGTCAAG
>DATIPW010000021.1:0-5052 GCA_035471605.1 Anaerolineales bacterium
ACGGCATGGTGCAGATGGAGGGGAATTCGCTGTTGTACCTGGCGGCAAAATTCGCGGTCTTCGGCCAACTGCTGCCGGCGCCCGCCGACCTGGCGGGTGCGTCACCACTTCTCTATTGGCTGGGCTACCTATTCACGGGACGGCCCATCCCGCTGGGCGCGACCGACGTGTTCCTGCACCCGGTGGCGTTCGCTGGATGGGCGGGGCTGCTGGTGACCGCGCTGAACCTGATCCCCGTCGGAACGCTGGACGGCGGACATGTACTTTATGCGCTCCTGGGCGAGAAGGCGCGCCGCGTGTACCCAGCGATCCTGGTGATGCTCTTGGGGCTGGGTTTGTTCTGGAACGGATGGTGGATCTGGGCGTTGCTGCTGGTGTGGCTGGGAAGAGTCCACGCCGAACCGCTCGACCAGATCACACAACTCGATCGTCCCCGGCTTGCCACGGCGGGCCTGATGCTGCTGATCCTGGTCCTGACCTTCAGCCCTGTGCCCTTCTCAATTTTCACCGGCATATGAGCCTGCGCGCTGGCGGCTCCCGCACACAGCAGGGGTTCTTGCTCCTGGCGCTGCTCGTGCTGGCGGCGTGCCAACCGCCCGCTCCACAGCCGACGACCACGCCGCCGGCGCCAAGCCCCGCGCCACCGACGGAGGAAGTCGCGCCAGGCATTCGACCATTCATCCCTGCCGAGGCTTTGAGGGAAACCGGCGTCGATGTTTGGCACCCCTGGCTGGGCGTCGAGGCGAGCCTGCTGGAATCTCAAACGGCGGAATTCAACCAGACCAACGAGTGGGGCATCACCGTTCGCACACAGGCGTACAGCAGCTATACCGAGCTCTTTGACAATGCCACAGCAGCGCTGGCAGGATCGGAGGGACCCCAGGCCGTGATCGCCCTGCCCGAGCACGCAAGCCGCTGGGATGCTGGCGGACACGTCACAGACTTGGCGACCTACATGGCTGATTCGACGTATGGCCTAGCCCAGGGAGAAGTCGATGATTTCCCTGCGGAGCTCTGGACGCAGGAGCTCGTCGCGGAAAGGCGACTGGGCGTGCCGGCACAGCGCTCGGCGCACTTCCTGACCTACAATCAGAGCTGGGCGCGCCAACTGGGGTTTCCAAAGCCTCCCACCACGGCACAGGAGTTCCGAACGCAGGCCTGTGCGGCGCACACCTCGCTGGGGGGCGATGAGGATCCTGCCAACGATGGCAGAGGCGGCTGGCTGGTGCGCACCGACTCCATGACCTTTCTATCGTGGCTGAATGCATTCGGCGGCGGCGTTCTGGATGGTGGTGGATACCGGTTTCTGAGCCCGAAGAATCTGGAGGCGACCGCCTTCCTGAAACAACTCTACGACGACAACTGCGCATGGGTGCCGCAGGCCGGTCAGACGCCCGCAGAGGCCTTTGCGGCGCGCGAAGCGCTGTTTGGGACCGCCGCCATGGAGGAGTTTTCGGAGTTCGGACGGGCCATGGCGACCGCTGAGAACGCGGACCAGTGGACCGTACTCAGTTTCCCCGGCGCCACTGAGCAAGGCCTTCCGGTCTACGGATCATCGTTTGTGGTATTGAAGTCGACCCCCGAGCAGCAACTGGCCTCATGGCTTCTGATTCGATGGCTGCTTTCCACGGAGAACCAGAAGCGCTGGGTCGAGGCAACGGGGATGTTTCCCCTGAGGACCTCTGTTCAGGAATCGTTGGGCGAGTATGGCAGGAGCCATCCGCAGTGGGCCAGCGCCGTTGAACAGCTGCCGGGGGCGCAGATACAGCCGCAGCTGGCCTCCTGGCGTCAGGTCAGGGTGATGCTGGGTGACGGGTTCGAAGCCATGTTCCGCGTCAACACGCCGACGGGCAGAGTCGCTGAGATCCTGGCCATCATGGACCGAACTGCGCGAGATCTCTCAGAATAGGCCGTGCGCCGTCAAAAGTCTCCGGATCACGCTGATTCAGCACGCCAACCCGCTTCGATCCCCTCCCTGCTGGCGCTGAACGCCTATTGGGCAGGGCATTCCTTCATGTGGAATGCCCTGCATCCCATTGTGTTGCCAGCCCTGCTGGCGAGCCTGGCGCCCATCGAGCGCAAGAACACATACCTGGGACTGCTGACCTTTGCGGGCCTAGTGCTTGCCATGGGGTTGCAACCCATCTCTGGAGCGATTTCCGACCGCTGGATCTCCCGATTCGGTCGCCGCCGCCCCCTGATGGTCATCGGTACGATACTTGACGTGGTCTTCCTGATGATCCTGGGTTGGGCCGGCGGCATGTTCTGGATCTTCGCTGGATACGTTGGACTGCAGATCAGTTCAAACACCGCCCAGGGACCCTTGCAGGGCCTGCTGCGAGACCGCGTCCCGGCACAGCACCTTGGGGCCGCGTCCTCGATCAAGGTCTTTCTTGACCTGGGCAGCCTGATCGCGGCTTCCTTCATTGCAGGCCGACTTATGAACAGCGGAGGGCAAGGAACCGCGTGGGTATTCGTCATGATCGTTACACTCCTGCTGATCTCCGCGGGCACGACCATCGCACTGGCGGACGAGGAACCGACCAACCTCCCTGTGCCTGATTCGCGCGCCAAGTTGGCGTCGGCGCATGCCGTCGAAGAGGCGAGCAGGTCGACGTATTGGTGGCTGATCGCCGAGAGAGCGATGTTCTTGCTCGGCATCTACGGGCTGCAGGCCTTTGGCCAGTACTACCTTCAGGACGCCTTGCAGGTTCCCGATCCGGCGCGGCAGACTGGCAATTTGCTGGCGATCATCGGTACGGGCACGCTTGCGCTAGTCTTGACAGGAGGATGGCTTTCAGACCGATTCGGGCCGAAGCCTCTTTTGTACGCAGCCAGTGGGCTGGCAGCCGCCGGCCTGGTCCTGATGCCGCTCTGTCGCGACTATCAGGGGTTGTATGCCGTTGGCGCACTGCTGGGGGCGGGCATGGGTCTCTTCTTGACCACCAACTGGGCCCTGGCGAATGAGCTCGCGCCGCCTGCGGACGCGGGCAGGTTTCTTGGGCTGACCAACATTGCAACAGCGGGAGCCGCTGCAGTGGCCCGGCTGGAGGGGCCGCTTGTGGACCTGCTCAATGCCTTGCAGCCGGGCGCCTGGATGGGCTACAAAGCGGTTTTTGGCTTGGGAGCGGCGTGCATACTGCTGAGCATGGTGTTCCTAGGCAGGATCAAGTAGAACAGCAAGCAACTCTGGGACCAGACGGGGTGAGAGGCGCGCCCCTCTTGGTCTGGCCTTGCCTGGACGCCTGCAACCCTGCGCCCACCATGTGCGTAGAATGGCATGGCGGCTGAGGAGGAATCTTGCAGGACGAATCGACGCTGGTCGCGCAGGCACAGCAGGGCAATGAAGAGGCTTTCACAAAACTTGTGGAGGCCTACCAGACCCACGTCTACAACCTGTGCCACCGAATGCTGGGCGAGCCCGAGGCGGCCGAAGATGCCGCCCAAGAGACCTTTCTGCGGGCCTTCCAGCACCTGCACCGCTATGACCACGGGCGGCCCTTCGCCACCTGGCTGCTTTCGATTGCGGCACATTATTGCATCGACCGGCTGCGGCGACGCAAGTTTTCGTTCATGTCCACCGAGCCGGATGGCGACGGGAATGGCATAGATCTTGCGGATCCAGATGCTGCCGGCCCTGAAATCGAGACCGTGCGCCGTGAGCAACAGGAGCAGATACAGGGTTTCCTGCTGAAATTGAGTCCCACGGATCGCGCCGCCATTGTCCTGCGCTATTGGCATGACTACTCAGAAATCGAGATCGCCGGCGCCCTACGCCTCACGGTGAGTGCGGTCAAATCGCGTCTGCATCGGGCCAGGCGGGAGCTGGGTCGACTCTGGCAAGAAGAGGGGACGCGGCAGAACGCGCAAAGGAGGCCGAATGTATCACCAGCCTTTTGAGGAGTGGTTGCTGGACGAGGAGCCCCTCACACTTCAAGCGGAACGAGAGCTGCAGATCCACCTGCGCAGTTGCACCCGGTGTGCAGCGATCGCCGCGTCAAACCTGGCGCTGCGTTCCAGGCGGCTGACTGCGCCTGAAGCAGACTTTACCGGGCGGTTCCGTCTGCGCCTGGCTGCCTGGCAGCGGCGGCAGCTCCGCCGCCAGGCGATCGGCACCGTTGTCCTGGTAGTCGTGGGTTTGACCTTGCTGTACGTACTGCTTGGGCCGGCGATGCTCGAGGCGGCGCGCTCGCCGGCAGCCGTGCTTGGACAAGTCACGGCCTATTTGGTGGACCTGCTCGCCCTGGCGAGCGTGGTCGGCGAAGTGGGCAGCATCCTGCTGCGCAATCTACGGACCTTCATCCACCCCGAGACCAGAATTGCCCTCTATCTTGCCCTCGGTGGTTTTGCGCTTCTGTGGACACTCACGATGCGTCGGCTGGCGAGGCTGCCGCAAGGAGTCTAAATCATGAAGAAGGTACTCAGTTTGCTGCTGGTTTGTGTATTGGCGCTGCTCCCGAGAGGGGTGGTGCATGCGGATGACGGTTCCTCGGGGGATCGGGTGGTCATAGGCCAGAACTTCACACTGCAGACGGGAGAGAGCGTCGAAGGCGACGTGATAGTCATCGGGGGGCAGGCCTCCATTAAGACCGGTGCAAGTGTGCGCGGAGACCTGGTCGTCATCGGCGGCAGTCTGCAAATGGACGGGGAGGTTGGCGGCTCGGCGATTGTCATCGGCGGGAGCGTCTTGCTGGGCGCAGCCAGCAACGTAGGCAAGGACATGGTTGCACTTGGCGGGGCGTTTCAGCGGGCAGATGGCTCGCGCATTGGCGGCGACCTCATCACCAACCTCTCGATTGCCGAGGAGCGCGGGCGAACTCGCAGCGTGTTCCCCTTTCCAGCTTTTCCACCGAGAGCAGGATTCTCTCTGGATTTTGGTCCCCTGACGACGCTTACCTTCATCTTCCTCCAAGCCGTGGGCCTGGGAGCCGTGGGCATGCTGCTGGCTGCCTTTCTGCATCCCCAACTGGATCGTGTGGGGCAGGTGGCCCGGGCGCAGCCGTTCGCGGCGGGAAGCTTTGGTCTGCTGACCGTGCTGGCGGCGCCACTGGC
>DATIPW010000022.1:0-13317 GCA_035471605.1 Anaerolineales bacterium
ATGGTGGGTGAGGATCAGCAGGACTACCTGCAGTACTGGAAAGACAACAACCTGACCGCCATTGCCCCGACCTTCCCGACCTTCCAGTGGCGCACGGCCGTTTTGTCCTCCGTCATGTTCCTGGATGGCGAGACGGTTCAGAAGAATTGGGTGCTGCCTCAGCCCGACGTGACCCAGGCGAACCTGGATCAATACCTGAATGCGGAAATGCCTCCGCTGCACTACACGCTGTGCGGCTGCGAGGACATGGTGAACTACCCAGCTGCTTGGGTGAACGTCGACGTCAACAAGTACAAGGACGTCCCATAGTGCCGGTTCCAAGAAGCTAGGCAGGATGGGCCCGCTCGAACATCGGGCGGGCCCATCTTCAAGTCTTGCGCACCACCAGAGGAGGTGGAAACATGATCAGCATCGGCTTTCATACCGACGCCTTCAACAGCAGCTACTGGAGCTTTGAGCAGGCGCTGCAGTGGGCGCAGAAGAACGACGTGCATTTCATCGAGTGCGGCATGATCGATGGCGTCAGCTGGATTCACGGCCTGGGCTACCAGCCCCATGTGGCGACGTGGGAGGATCCGGTGGAGCTGCGCGAGCGCATGGACAAGATGGGCATCCGGTTCTCGCAGATCGACGCCGCCTTCCCGCTTTCGCTGCCGCAGGGAGCCACGCTCGGTGTGGAATACGCCCTGCGCACCATCCGCTGGGCGCACCTCGCCGGCTGCCATCATATTGACACCACCGACGCCAGCAAGGCGCCGAAGGGCCTGAAGGATGTCGAGGCCATGGATATGATGAAGCGTTCCTACGTGCAAATTGTTGAGGTTGCAGAGCGCTACAAGACCGTCATCGATATCGAGCCGCACGGCTACTACACGACCAAGCCGGAGTTCATGGAGCAGATGCTGGCCTTCGTGGACAGCCCGTATCTCCGGATGAACATGGACACCGGCAACACCTTCATCGCCGGGCAGGACCCAGTCACATTTCTGACGAAATTCAAGCATAAGGTCGCACACGTGCACATCAAGGACGTGAGCGATTCGCTGGCCGCCTCGCTGCGCGGGGAGCTTACCGGCATCGCCGTTAGCCAGTGTGCCATTGGCGACGGTGTGAACAAGGAAAACATCAAGAAGTGCTTTGAGATTCTTGCAGAAATAAAGTTCGACGGCGTGGTCAGCCTGGAGTGCGAGGGACAGGGCGGCCCAATGATCGAGAAGAGCCTGGCCTTCGTCCGCCCCCTGGTGGACGCCGCCAACAAGAAAATGGGCGCGAAGTAGAGCCCTTCGCTGGTATCAGAACTGGAGGAAGAATGGGAAAGGTGCTGCTGGGCGTCAACATGGAATTTGTTCGCCACCACGACAAGCCATTCGAATGGGGTGTGGCCAGGGCTGCAGAAATCGGTTACCAGTACATCGAGCCGATGGTGCACTGGGGCCGTGAACTGCTGAGCGAGGCGCGCTACTTCCACAGCGTGTCTATGTATGATGATCCACGCTGGGCGCGCGACCTGTGTGACAAGCACAAGATCAAGATGTCTGGCCTATCCTCACACACGCCGCTGTGCAAGCCAGAGATCAGCGTGGAGTATCTTAGGCTGGCGATCCGCTGGGCGTCCGACGCGGGGGCACCGGTGGTGAATACCGATGAGGGACCGAAACCCGAATGGACCACCAAGGAGCAGGACTACGAGCTCATGACCTACACGCTCAAGGAAGCATCCATGGTGGCAGAGCGCTACGGGATCAAGATCGGTCTTGAGCCTCATCAGCAGTACAGCAAATCGCAGGAGGGGCTGGACAGCATCCATAACCTGGTCAAATCGTCTGCGATCGGCATCAACTACGACACCGGCAACAGCTTCCTGGCTGGCACGACCGATACCTACGAGTGGCTGGCGCACGTCAACGATCGCCTGGTGCACCTGCATGCCAAGGACATCAGCTTTCAGCAAAGCGGCGAGGAACGGGGCAAAGTCACGGGGACGCCCGTTGGCTGCGCCTGCGGCGACGGCGTCGTGGATTGGAAGCGGGTCATTGCCATTGTCAAGAAATGCCCCGCCGATATCGTTTTCAGCGTGGAGGTCGGAAACGTCCCCGACGCTATCAAGTCCTTCGAGCACCTGAGCAAGTTGCTATAGGCGTATCCCTACGGCAGTGCGTGGGGGCGACCACGAGGGTCGCCCTCCCGATGTGGGGCGCGTGTCAGTGCATAGTGTGCTCTTGTTTAAGGCAATCTGGCGCCCCGCCCTCGCGGTCGGGTGATGGCCGTATGTGTCATTGCCATCTTGCTCGCGGCGCGAGTTTAGGTCCCGATCACTCGAGTGGGTTTCGGCTCTAGGTTTTGGCGCGCACCGCCGATCTGCAGACCTCCTGGGCTACGGGCGAGGACTGGATGCCGCCCTGTACGGGCCCGTGCCAGACGCGCCTTCCGGTGCCCACCGCGTGAAAGTGCCCCTCGGCACCCTCGCTCAAGCAGCCCAGCGCGCCGAAGAGGACGTAGCCTTGGAAAACGGCGCAATCCCCCCCGTACGGAATGGGCAGCCTCTATCCGCCAGCTTTCCTGCCCTGCATGGCGACTGACGGCTGTGACACCCCCTCCCCCTTTTTTCCCGGCGATCTCCCCAGTCGAATAGCACGGCCTCATGGGCGATGAGGGCTCGCCCGCCGGCCAGCCATCCGATCGCAGTCGTCCAGAAAAGCTGGCCTCCCACTGGCAGGCGAGCGTCTGCAGACCGCGGCCATGAAGGATGTCACCCCACCTCAGCATGTGGAGCCCCGCACACGTCCGTGAGCTCCCACCTACTTGATGGTGTTGCCGGTGATGTGCCCCAACCCGAGAAGATAGGCGTGTGGTTGGAATGTGCCTGTGACCTGCCCCTTTGGGGAAGTTTGGCGAAATCGGGTCTGCACTTCGCCTCGAAAGTTGCTCTGCGGGTTCAATGTGCGTGACGCGGCGATTCCAGTACGGCCGATCCAGCGTGCAACTCACAATTGCGGGACGCCCCCAGATCTTAAGGTTTTCGGTCCACTTCAGAATCTCCATTGCAGCCTCACTTACAACGGGAGGCGCTTGGTATACTGACACCGCAGATTCGGAGCTGGCCCTCGTGCCTCGTATCCCAGATGCCCATCCCCAGATCCACAACCTGCCCGCTCTGCTAAGCACCTTCATCGGTCGCAAACGGGAGATGGCAGAGATCCGCCAGTTGCTGCGCGGCGAACGATTGGTTACCTTGGTCGGACCGGGCGGATGCGGCAAGTCGCGCCTGGCGCTACAGGTCGCGGAGCAGGCCATCCCTTTTTTCATAGACGGAACCTGGCTTGTCGAGCTTGCATCGCTGGCGGATGCCTCCCTGGTTCCGCATGCCATTGGCTCTGTCTTGGAGGTCCGCGAGCAGCCGGGCCGTCCGCTGGTGGAAGCCCTGGTGGGCAGCCTGCGGGCTCGCCAGATCCTGTTGGTCCTCGACAATTGTGAGCATCTCGTAGTCGCCTGCGCACGGCTTGCAGAGTCCCTGCTGGAAGCCTGTCCCTCCCTGTCTATCCTCGCAACGAGCCGCGAAGCACTGGGCGTCGCCGGCGAAGCAGTCTGGGTCGTGCCTCCGCTCTCCATGTCGGATATGCCAGAAGGGGAGCAGCCCTCCGGCGCTGTCGCTTCGCCTGCACGGCAGCGGCCCTCCGAGGCAGTTCAGCTCTTCTTGGCAAGAGCGGAGGCGGCGTCTCCGGGATTCACGCTGACTGCGGACGCTGCCATCCAAGTCGAGGAAATCTGCCGCCGGCTGGACGGCATGCCCCTGGCCATCGAGCTGGCGGCAGCCCGCCTGCGCGCGCTTTCGGTGGAGAAGGTGGCTGAGCTGCTGACCGATCGATTCCGGCTGCTCAGCGAGGGCGGCCGCACGGCGCCTGCCCGACAGCGCACACTGAAGGCCACACTGGATTGGAGCTACGCGCTCCTTTCCGCGCCAGAACGACATGTGCTGAAGACGATTTCGGTCTTCTCCGGCGGATGCACGCTGGAGGCGGCGGAGGTTGTTTGCGCAGGCGACGATCTGCCGGCGCCCGAGGTTCTCAACCGTCTCACGCATCTGGTCGACAAGTCCCTGGTTGTGGTGGACAAGGTCGCGGGTGAGGTTCGCTTCCGCATGCTGGACACGATACGCGAGTACGCGCTCAGAAGTTTGATTGAGAGTGGAATGGAGGCGGAGGTTCGGAATCGGCATCTTGAATACTTTGTTCGTTGGGCCGAGACAACGGCCTCGCTGCTGCGTGTGCAAGAATCGCTCCACTGGATCAACCGCTTCTCGAGGGATCACGACAACCTTCGTTCTGCCT
Source organism: Anaerolineales bacterium (assembly GCA_035471605.1). Classification (GTDB taxonomy): domain Bacteria; phylum Chloroflexota; class Anaerolineae; order Anaerolineales; family Villigracilaceae; genus Fen-1038. Next base: position 4,329 of record DATIPW010000022.1, read on the forward strand.
TGGAATGGAGCCAGCGGGCCCCAGGTCGACTTCAGACGGGCCTTCGACTTGCTGGCGCTTGCGGGGCATTCTGGGAATTGCGGCACCACAGCGAGGGCAGAATGCACCTGGAGGCCGTCCTGGGACACCCGGATGCGCAACGGCCCACAGCGACACGCGCGACGGCCCTGCACCAGCTGGCTGTGCTGTCGTTCCTCCAAAGCGACTACGCGGCGGCCCGCCGGCTGGATCGCGAGGCCACTGACATCTGGCGCACCACGGGCGATTCCGGCAGGCGGGGGATTGCCCAGGCCCTCGAGCTGCTGGCCGAGGTGGAGTCCGAGACGGGTAACTACCCCGCTGCCTTCCCGCTCTACGAGGAAGCGTTGGCGAGTTTCCGCCAAATCGAAGACCTGCGGGGCGAGGGCGACACGCTCAAGATGATGGGCTGGTCGGCGATGCGGGTAGGCGACTTTGATCAGGCGGGCGTGAGCCTGGGCGAGGCTCTCGCCGTCTGCCGACGGTCGGGGGATCTGCGGCACGTCGCCTCGGCTCTTGCCGCGCTCGGTGAACTGGCCATACGAAGTGACGACTACAAGCGCGCCGAAGCGCACCTGAAGGAGGCCCTTGAGATAGCCAAGAGCATGGGCGACCGGTGGACCATACCGATCGTGCTTGGCTCGCTGGGATGGCTGGCCATGAAGCAACGCCACTACCGGCAGATGGCGGACTGGCTTCGCGAAAGCCTGTCCATGAGGCTAGAAAACGGCGACCAGGGCGGAATGGCCTGGTGCCTGGAGAAGCTGGCACAGGCGGCTTTGCGGGTGCGCCATCCGGACCGAGCAGTGACGCTGCTTGGAGCGGCGTCAGCGCTCCGCTCGCCGTTCCACAGCGTGGTCGACCCCGTCGATCGGCCCGAGTACGATCGGATCGTGTCGACTATTCGGACGGTCCTTGGCGAACAGGCATTCGAAGCCGGCTGGCGCACGGGCGAGCGCCTGCCGATTGAAGACGCGATCGAGTATGGCCTGCGCGGAATGGAACTGACACGTGCCGAAGCATCGCGCATTGACAAGGAGCAATATGGCGGCGTGACGCCTCGCGAGCTTGAGGTGGCGATTCTGATTGCGCGCGGAAGATCCAATCGAGCCATAGCGGAAGCAATGAGCGTCGGAGTCAGGACGGTCGAGACGTACGTTTCGCGAGTCCTAGGCAAGCTGGGCCTCGACTCGCGTGTGCAAATCGCCACTTGGGTCATCGATAAAGGCCTGGATACGTAATCGGGGGGGGAGGTCTTCTGGGGGGACCGTCCAGACCAACGCAAGGCCGCGTCCACCGGACGCGGCCTTGCCTGCCCGGATGGGGGTTTGTGAAATGTAGTGGCGCGCCGGCCGGTAAAGTAGTGGTTTCTCGGATGGCAGGCCCTGCCAGCGGGCGTACTATGCATTCAACGGCGAAGCGATTGGTCTTCGCAGGAAAGAGGGAACCATGAACGAGTATTTCATGCATGTACGGAGCAAGGAAAAGCTTCAGGAACTGCGCAGAGAGGGCATCGTCAGCCAGGAATTTCATCGCGAGGGAGCCTCGGCTCGCCCGCTGCTTCCTCACGCTTCAAGGCTTGCGGCGGTGACCCTCGCGGTATTGGGAGTTCTAGCTATCGTTTTCCAATGACCCTGCGCGTGGTTTCGCGCTCAAGAATACGTGATCACACTCGCGCCGGCAACCCGGCCTGACGCCCAGGCGACTCTTCACAGGATCTCCTCTACGAGCGCCAGGCAAGCCTGCACCTGGACCCAGGTGCAGGCTGCGTTGTCTCGAAAGCAGCTGACCCGTCCTGCGCCACAACAGGGCTCCCTTCCGCGTGCGACGGCGGCGGAACACCGACGCGGCTTTCCAAGGTCAGCGACCAATGTCACAAGTTGCCGCAGCGCTGCGCGCCAAGGTCGCCATTCCCGGCATTGCTGGCTGCAACTTGGCTGCAAATGCGGTACTACGCCGTGGACACCATGCATGCAGTAGACCGAGTTTGCGGCGAATCTGACACGGGGTAGACGCCGTACGGAGCAATGGACGCCATCGACACGCTAAACTGCGACTGTTGGTAGGTAAGTTCAGGGTTCACCCGTGCCTGCGGCAAGGTGCAGGCAAGTCCCTGGTCGGTCACCTAACAGATAGCGGTTTCAGGTTCAGCAATCCCCATATTTGGGTAGGACAAGAGCCTCCGGATACCGGAGGCTCTTCTTATTGAGTGGCGATAGAGAATGCTGGAAATAGGTTTCAGAATCCACCAATCCATTGCCAGGGAACGTGCGTGAGGATTATCCAGCGTCTGAGGATGCCATTCCGGCCACTTGGACGTCATCGGCCTGCTCCGGCAGGTGCGGATGGCCCGAAAAATCAATCCAATGGCCCGAGCGGCGCGATTTGGTCTCGAGATAGAAACGGTTATGTTCGTTGGGCGGAATGATGTGCGGCACACGTTCAACCACGTTGATCTGGTATTGGCGCAGTTCGTCCACTTTCTTGGGGTTATTGGTCATCAGGCGCACGCTCTCAATCCCCAATGTGTGCAACATGTGAGCGGCCACGGCGAAGTCGCGTTCGTCGTCACGAAAGCCAAGCGCGAGATTGGCTTCAACGGTATCTAGGCCGCCATCCTGCAACTGGTAGGCGCGAATCTTATTGAGCAGTCCGATGCCCCGTCCCTCCTGACGCAGATAGAGCACAATCCCAAGAGGTTCCTCGGCAATGCGTTGCAGCGAGGTCTTCAGTTGGTCACGGCAGTCACAGCGCAGGGAGCCTAGTGCATCGCCAGTCAGGCATTCAGAATGCAGGCGCACGGGGACATTTGCCATACCGACCACTTCGCCATGCACAATTGCGATATGATCCTTCTCGTCACGATTGTTCCAAAAAGCGACGATGTTGAAGTGGCCGAACTCGGTCGGCAGGTCTGCAACGCCGGCTGCGCGGACACAGACGTGGTCAGGGCCGTAGCCCGCGCAGCTATGTTCTTTGTCTTTTTCTACCAGATCGAGCAATGTTTGTGAAACTTGTTTCTTCACAGTGTCTCCTTGAGCAAGTCGGCCAGATGGTGCCCCGAAAGGAAGGCTCCTTCCAGTCCGCCGGCGGGGTTGAAATATTCACCGATGATTCCCAGTTTGCAGCCGGCGAGGCTATAGAGGAGCGGTCCGCGCAGGCGACTGGCGCTATCGAGGCGCGACTCGAGCCAGCGGTGCGGTCGTTGCCAGTCTGGCTTCATCGCCCAGTCACCGACAAGCAACGCTGCCTCGCGTAAGATGTCACGGGTCCATTCCTGGGTAGGTGCATTGAGGCGCTGACGACTCCAGGCCGGCTGTGCCTGAATGCACAAACCGAGTCTTTGCCCTCCTGCATTCTTACTGCTTTCATTGCTGATCAGTTGAATGGAGCCTGAAGTCTCTGGCAAAAGCAGCTCCCAGGCCGGCTGTGCCGGTGGGGTATTGTAGCAGACGAGCAGGGACAGCGTTGGAAGGCTCGGGGCTAGGCCGAAGAGGGCCATGGCTCCAGTTGTGGCCGGGCCCCAATCCGAATCTCTTAACAGGCTCAGGCTTTCAGCATTTGCCGCGGCCAGTACGAGCGTCTGTGTGCTGAGCGAGAAATTCGCGCCGCTCAGTTGAAGATTACCATGAATAGTCTTGAGGCTTGTCACTTCTGAGTCGCGCAAAATCTCAATGCCCTCAGCCAGCTTCTTGGGCAAGGTGTTGAGCCCGCCCCGCAAAGCGTCGTGGCGCACGCCCGGATCCAACGCGCGCGGTTGGCAGGTGGGACCGTTGCCCTGCACGCGCTGGGGCCAACCCGACAGAACATCCGCCCCCAGCAGCTGGTCAACGGTCTGCCAGAAGAGCGGCGAGCGGGCATGCAAGAAGGGTACGCCATAATCCATGGCCATATCCGCGTGCCGCCAGGTGGCGCAGCGTCCGCCGACGGCGCGACTGCGTTCCAAGATCAAGACCTGGCGCCCATGCTTTTGCATGGTCCGCGCAAAGCTCAAGCCGGCAATGCCGGCGCCAATCACCACGATGTCAGCTTTTGTGGTTTGCATGTTTTGCTCATCCGTCGGCGCGCACTTGCTGGCCATCTCGCAGAGCAGCGCACACGAATCGAAGACCCGCCAGGCATGCGTTTGCACAGTGCATCAGTCAAGCTTCCCCGCTTGGTGCGTCGTCACTGGCGACGGTGCGGCCTAGTAGCACTCATCATTGAACCAGCCGGGCTTTCTTCCTGCGCCTCTGCATGGAGTATGCAGATCAGCGCTAGCCTTTCGGAGCTCGCCCGGAGATCGGACCGTCTTTCTTCTTTGCCGTTGAGCTGATCGCTCGCCAGCTTGCAGGGCCAGATGGGTTTCCAAGGCGCCTCCGCGTCGTTTGGGCGGCCCGGTTTGCTGAGGACGACCGCTCCGCTCATGGACACCGGCAATTGTAAGCTCGATCCAGACGTGAGAAAGGGCGGCGGCCCAGCATTCGAGACCACACGTGACAAATGACACGTGACGACGGGCCGCAAAAATCCTGTGCTAGATTGGGGCGCGGCTTCTCGCCCATCCCGCTTGCCCTGCCCGTATCGGGCTTTGGTGAGGCTCGCCAGATGGAACCCCCAGCGGAGATGGGTGGATAGCCTCAACCGGGAAGATGCGCAGCTCACGCTTGACCGCAGGGCTTGGTACTCCACAGGAAGTGACGGGGCGGAGCATCGATCTCTTTATGACGTTACTCCTGCCACACTGGATCATGGGAGCCTGCATGGGGCTACCCCTGGGAATCCTGCTTGGCATCTGGATTGTGACGGCTCCCATCCGGCGCAGCAAGTGGCGGTACAGGTAGATCTCGCTGAGGGCGCTCTCGATCGGGAATGAATCGAGAAGGCGGCGTTCTTCGGGCAGTGCGACTCAACGGCAGCGGGCTGGTCAACCTCACCAACTCGCCGGGAGCGCATGAGAATCCCTCCTGGAGCAGATGATCCAAGTCAAATAGCGTCGCCGGGCGGTTCGCTGTGAGGTTCATGGAAAATCAACGAGGCTGCAATCCGTCTTCCTGGAGAGGTTGTGGCGCCGCACTGCGGCTCGGTGCTTGCAGAATGTCTGAACAGCACCAGGCGCATTTCCGCGTCGACAGCGCCCTTTTCGAACTCTCAAGTCCGGCTTTCGATTTTGACTCGAAATGCATCTGAAGCATGGGAACGCTGTTTTCCAAGAGCGGGTTCCTTCATCCAGGCACCACAATCCTGGAGACAATAATCCATAGTAAACTGGCGATTGGTCGGCCACTGTCCCAATGGAATAGTGTGTTTGGATGGGATGCAGCGTCCGCAGGCAATCGCGGTGAACTTGCCATCTGGATGCTGGTTCAGTCGCTGAACCCGAAAGGGCATTGCCCGGGCAGTGCCGTGCTATCTGCAGGCCGCCTGTGGGTCTTTGGCCTGGCGAAAGGAGCAGGTAAGCATGAGGACCAGACTGTATGATTTCAAGAATCTGAAAGGTGATCTGACCGGAGGGCTGGTCGCGGGTATCGTCGCACTCCCTTTGGCGCTGGCCTTCGGAGTGCAATCTGGTTTGGGAGCAGTCAGCGGGCTATACGGTGCCATAGCTATAGGCATTCTGGCTGCACTCTTTGGGGGAACTGCAACTCAAGCAAGCGGACCAACCGGGCCAATGACGGTGGTATCGGCTGCGTTTGTCCTTGCTGCTATTGATCTTTCCGGGAGCCTTGAGAGTGCGCTGGGTATGATTGTGCTGACATTTGTACTAGGAGGCGTTCTCCAGGTCCTGTTTGGGCTTCTCAAAATCGGGCGCTACGTAAAATACTTCCCGTATCCTGTCATCTCTGGCTTCATGAGTGGCGTGGGGCTAATCATCATTCTGCTTCAAGTCTATCCCCTTGCTGGACTCGGTGCGCCCAAGAACACCCTGGGGGTGTTCGCCGACCTCCCGCGTTTCGTCTCAGATCTGAACTGGGCGGCCCTTGGGCTGGGTGTATTGACAGTGCTGATCTTCTATGTATTCCCTCGGGTGACAAAGGCAATCCCCAGTTCCCTCGTAGCACTTGTGGTCGCATCTCTGGTCGCATCCTTCCTGAAGTTGGACATCCCCGTGATCGGGAATATTCCATCTGGGCTGCCATCGCTTCAAATTGGTGGACTACTCACCATAAATCCTGCAGCCTACGCATTGATCCTGGAGTTCTCCCTTGTGCTTGCTGTTCTTGGGTCAATTGACTCTCTTCTCACCTCTGTGATCGCTGACAATATCACAAAGACCAAACACGACAGCAACCGCGAATTGATCGGCCAGGGCATAGGGAACATCGCGGCTGGGCTGCTGGGAGGCATCCCAGGCGCCGGTGCGACCAAGGGCACGGTAGTGAATATCAAGGCCGGGGGAAAGACGCGGCTTTCCGGGGCTGTTCACGGTCTGTTCCTGCTGACCGTACTTCTTGGTGTGGGGCAGCTTGCTGCGTATATCCCTCTGGCGGTACTGGCCGGCATCCTCATTCCGGTGGGCTTTGGCATTATTGACTACAAAGCCTGGAAGCACTTGTTGCAGGTACCCAAAGCAGATGCCGTCGTTCTGGTCGTGGTCTTCCTGGTTACAACCTTCGGAAGCCTGATCACCGCTGTAGGAATCGGCATTGTCCTGGCTTCACTGTTCTTCATGAAGCGATCCAGCGACCTGGCGGAAAAAGGCACATCCGTGAAGGCGCTGGTGGGTGTGGGCGGGGAACAGGCCTGGGAAGATGAGAAGACTATCTATGAAAAATACAAGGATCGTATCTATGTCAAGCATCTCTACGGCCCGATGTTCTTTGGATTTACATCCCACTTCCAGAGTCTAATCAGAGGACTCGACAAGAACATCCATGCGTTGATCATTCGGATGGATCGAGTGCCCCATATCGACCAAACCGGCTTGTATGCCCTGGAAGAGGTCATCCTTGAACTTCAGAACAAAGGGGTGCTGGTTCTTCTGACTGGCGTTCAAACCCAGCCGGAGGACATGCTCCGAACCATCGGCATTGTCCCGGACCTGCTTCCAGAAAACCGCCTATTCGAGGATTTTGCGCAAAGCATTGAATGGTTGAAGCGACAAATAAGACTGGAAGAGGGCATGATCACCGGAGCAAGCCAAGACGCCGAGTGAATCGAAGAACAGAGGGAGCCCCGCCACAGATGAAGAAGGAGTGAATAATGAAAAAGCCAGACAGCACTGTGAACACCCAAGTGGAAGGCTTGGTTGAAGGTGTTCTGACAAAGGAAGAACAAGCGCGTCTGACGCCTGCAAGAGTGCTGGAGCTATTGAAAGAGGGGAACAAGCGGTTCGTCAAGGGTGAGGTCACGCTGCGGAACCACAAGGAGCAGATTCGCCGTGCCGCTGCCAGTCAATACCCCAAGGCCATCGTGCTGTCCTGCGTTGACTCGCGGGTTCCTGTGGAAGATGTGTTCGACCAGGGGATCGGCGATATGTTTGTCGCTCGGGTGGCAGGTAACTTCGTGAACACAGACATTCTGGGAAGTATGGAATTCGCCTGCAAGGTGTCCGGAGCCAGGTTTATCCTGGTGCTGGGACACGAGCATTGCGGGGCTGTAAAAGGGGCCGTCGACTCGGTTAAGCTCGGCAACATCACTGCAATGCTGGAGAAGATCAAACCAGCGGTGAACAGCTTCTCGGACTACAACGGCGAGAAGGCGAGCTCCAACACGGAGTTTGTCCACATGGTGGCGAAAAAGAACGTCCAATTGAGCGTTGCGGGAATTCGGCAGGGAAGCCCCATCCTGCTTGAAATGGAGACGGCTGGAGAGATCATGATCACTGGCGCCATGTATGACATGAAAACCGGTCAGGTGGATTTCATCGAAACGTAGCAGTCCTTGCAGCAATGGCTTCCCGGCCCGGTTTGACCACCTGGCTGCCAACAACGTAATCCCCGAAGACCTTCTGGCACGCATACCAAGTCCCGCAGATGCGGTCTTTCCGACTACGGACCAGATTACTCAGCGAAACCAACCGTCGAGGCCAACTGGTCCTGTAGTGTGTACGGGGGGCCGTGCCCGTAATGTCGTGTAGGTACACCATCTCGGCGCACTAGCCACGAAGTCGCGGTGAACCGGCCATCGTGTTCTCCGCAACTTTGGCCGTGAATGGCAAAGCAGAGCAACTGGTCTGCGCAGTTCGCGGCACCATCACTGATCCCATTTGCGCTGCAATCCGCACTCGTGGTTGGCGTACACCATGCACTTGGCCTTGGGAGTCGCCTTTCCTGTCCCTGTTGCAGATGTGTTGCAGATGGGAAAACACGCTGTGGACACAGTGGGCACAGTGGACGGATTTGCCCGCAGTCTTGTCACTGTGAGGACGCTTTTTCACTGCATAGACACAAGAGACACGCTTGGGCTCCTCCTCATTAAATCAGTGGGTTCAGGGTTCACCTGTGCCTGCCGCAAGGTGCAGGCAAGTCCCTGGTCGGTCACCTAACACATGAGAGTAGGGATTGTCTCTATCCTTCTTCCGATACGGTCCTGACCTGCCCCCCAGAATCTGATTCAACTTTGAGCTGCGACCGGAGCACGAGGCCGCTCAAAGTTGGCTCGAAGGGCATGGGTACTGGCGCGCTATGCTGTACAATTGCTTTGTGCAGTTTGTCACATATCAAAGCCGTCTGCGTGACTGAAAACGGCAGGACACGTGGATGACATCCGCAAGCTGGAAAGGAGGGCTACCCATATTCTGCTCGAGCTAGTCCCGGTTGTGCCTCAGCATGAAGCGTGCACCATCGCTTCGATGCCAGAGTGACACGGAGCGAGAAATCTGCACCCGTGGTCTAGGCAGGAACTAAACATCTTCGACGTACCTTGAAAGGACCAGCGATGGAAGTCACCACGATCGCAATCATACGATTAAGGGGCCCGATAAATGTAAATGGATTCACGGCCGAAGCACAGAAGCTGCATGATGCCGGAACTCGGAACCTTATTGTGC